>JAADIV010000112.1 GCA_013151175.1 Deltaproteobacteria bacterium
GTCTGGTAAATAGTATTGGCAGTAATGCCCAATTGGGCAGCGGGGAGTTTCTGGTGGCGGAGGCTGATGAGAGCGATGGTTCGTTCCTGCATCTTGCGCCGGTGGTGGAGGTGGTTACCAATATTGATCGTGAGCATCTGGATTATTATAAGGATATTGATGAGATAAAGGAGGTATTTCTGAAATTCATTCAGAAGATACCTTTCTACGGGGCGGCAATTATCTGTCTTGATGACGCGAACATCGCGGAACTTCTGCCACAGATAAAGAAGAGGGTTATTACCTATGGCATGAGCGCTCAGGCCGATATTCATGCCAGGGGCTTGACTACCAGTGGTTTAAGCTCTAGCTATGACTTGTATTGTGGTGATGAGGTTCTGGGCGCGATTAATCTGCCCCTGGCCGGCCGCCATAATGTTTATAACTCGCTAGCGGCGGCGGCGGTGGCCCTGGAGCTTGGCGTGCCCTTTGCGGTAATTGCCGGGGCCATGGCAGAGTTTTCCGGGGTGCAGCGCCGTCTGCAGATTAAGGGTGAGATAAACTCCATAATGGTAGTTGATGATTACGGTCATCATCCCACCGAGATACGGGCGACTCTGGGCGCCATGCGGGCGGCCTGGCCACGGAGGCGTCTGGTGGTGATGTTTCAGCCGCATCGTTATAGCCGCACCAGGGCGCTGTTCAAGGAATTCTGTACGGCCTTTCACGATGCCGACCTGCTGTTTATGACGGAGATCTACCCGGCCAGTGAGGATCCCCTGCCGGGGGTTACGACTTCGGCCCTGTTGGCGCAGATTCGGGCCCATGGCCAGAAAAATGTTCATCTGGTGCCGGAACTTGGTGATATTGCCGCTCAGGTTGTGCCTCTCCTCAAGAGCGGTGATGTTGTGTTGTCACTGGGGGCTGGCAGTATCTGGCAAGCCGGGGAGCAGGTGCTAGAGGAACTTCTGGGGACAGAGGACAGATTGAAGGATGAAGGATAAAGGCGGATATGATGGTTCCTGATTTCCATATCCTGATTTCTGATTCCTGCAACCTGTCTCCTGATAGGATATTCTGGAATATGCCCATGGCGGAGTTGTCTACCCTGCGGGTTGGCGGCCCGGCCGGGGCGGTAATCTATCCGGAGTCGGAGCGGGAGTTGTTGGATTTAACGGCGGCGCTCAATAAAATTGTCGTACCCTGGCGGGTAATTGGCCGGGGTAGTAATATTCTGGCTTCTGACGATGGTTTTGCCGGGGTGATCATTGTCCTGGGGCGTAATTTTAGCGGCATCAAACGGCTTGCCCAGGGGAGAATCAGCGTTCAGGCCGGTTGTAGTCTAGGTAAATTAACCGCTTGGTGTGCCGGGCAGGGTTTAAGCGGTCTGGAGTTCGCGGTGGGTATTCCCGGCACTGTTGGCGGGGCGATCCGCATGAATGCCGGAGCCTGGGGCCGCGCTATGGCCGATGTTATCACTGCGGTGCGGTTGATTAACTGCCGGGGTGAGTGTTATGAGCAGTCCCTGACTGACAGCGATTTTACCTATCGGTCAGGGCGGCGGTCAACGGCTGAGGTTATCAGTGCCGGTGTTTTTCATTTGGTCAAAGGTCTGCCGGATGATATTCTGGCCAGGGGCCGGGAGTTGCTACGGGCCAGGCAGGCCAAACAGCCCAAAGGGGCGGCTAGCGCCGGTTCGTTTTTTAAAAACCCGCCCGGTGAGGCGGCGGGCCGCCTGATTGAACAGGCTGGTTTAAAGGGGGTCAAAATCGGCGGGGCCATGGTGTCGGAGATCCATGCCAATTTTCTGGTTAATAACAACCAGGCTAGCGCCCGGGATTTTTTTGAATTGATGCGGCTGATCCAGGATGAGGTGCAGGAAAAATTCGGGGTAAGACTGGAGCCGGAAGTGGAATTTATTTGAGTTAAGGTGATAGTATGAGATCGGGGCGGAACTCGTTTGGCCGTTTTTGGCGTCTGCCCCCGGCAGACAGCCGGCGGCAGCTAATTAGTTTAATGTTGGTTATTCTGATTGCTGTCGGTGTGACCGGCGGTGTAGTATATTTGACCTATAACTGGTTGAGCGGATCCGTCTTTTTCCAGGTAACGGATATTAAGGTGGCAGGCTGTAATCGGGTTAGCTGTGATGCAGTCTTGGCTTTGGCCGGGGTGGACACCCGTTCCAACCTGATTGCCCTGAACCTTGATCGTATCAGGCAAAAAATTACTGCTAATCCCTGGATTGAAAGGGTCAGGTTAAGGCGTGATTGGCCCAGTCGCTTGGAAATTTTTGTTAAGGAACGGCAGCCGGTGGCGCTTCTCAGTACCAAAAACGGCCTGCGATATATGGATAAAAATGGGGTAGCATTCGCGGGAGCCGGCTTAAATGATGCGCTAGATTTGCCAACTATTACCGGAATGGAGAATATTGCCACTGCATACGATCGTAGTCGTACCGCTGCCGATAAAAAAGCGCCGTCGGCCGGAGCATTGGCCCGCGCTCTGAAATTTATATATTATGCTGGGCACGGCAGCCCATTTTTACTTAGTCAAAATATCTCCGAGATGCATTGGCGTAAAAATGGCGGGTTTATTCTTTTTCTTGCCGATAACCCTTTCCCCATTTATTTGGGGGGCGATATCAGCAGAGCCAAGTATTATCGCTTGGCCAGGGTTCTAAGATGGCTGTATAAAAAGAGGCAATTCGATAATGTCGCCTATATCAGGATGGGTTACAGCGACAAAAAGATTCTGGTGGGCAAAAAAAATGCGGGACGTGGCTGAGCTTGAGCAAATTTATCCGGCCACCACCTGAATAAGTGACAAAAAATATAATAAGATATTGAGTTTTAAGAGGTTTTCATTTAGTTTTAGAGTGAGGCTTTTTATATTGATTTTGGCCTAATTTCAGCGGTTGGTTAGTGGGGAGTAAATGGCGCGACACGATAACGGATTAATAGTAGGGCTTGATATTGGCACTACCAAGATATGCGCGGTGGTTGGCGAGGTCAACGATGGCCGGATTGATATACTTGGCATGGGAGTCCATCCCTCTGTCGGCCTGCGTAAGGGGGTTGTCGTTAATATTGACAGTACCGTAAAGTCTATCAGCAAGGCCGTCGAAGAGGCGGAGATGATGGCAGGCTGTGATATCTCCTCCGTTTATGTGGGGATTGCCGGCAGCCATATTAAGGGCTTTAACAGCCATGGTTTGATCCCGATCAGAAACGAGGAGGTCAGTAAGGACGATGTAATTCGGGTAGTGGAGGCGGCCCGGGCCGTTCCCATTCCCCAGGATCAGAAAATTATCCATGTCCTGCCCCAGGAATTTATTGTTGATGACCATTCCGGTATTCAAGATCCGCAGGGCATGACCGGGGTTCGGCTAGAGGCGGATGTCCATATCGTTACCGGGGCCTCTACCTCCATTCACAATATTGTTAAATGCTGCAATCTGGCGGGTCTGGATGTGGAGAATGTGGTTTTGGAACAATTGGCCTCGGCGGAGGCGGTTTTAAGTCCGGAGGAGTTGGAATTGGGAGTCGCTTTGCTTGATATTGGCGGTGGTACCTCTGACCTGGCCATCTTTTTTGAGGGGACGATTAAGCATACCTACGTCTTGGGGTTGGGCGGCGATAATCTGACTAATGATTTGTCCATCGGTCTGCGCACCCCCATGAAGGAGGCTGAACGTCTCAAGGAACTTTATGGCTGTGCCTTATCCGGGATGATTGACCGGGATCAGGCCATTGATGTGCCGTCTGTGGGCGGCAGAAATCCCCGCCGTCTGTCCCGGAAGGTCATGGGCGAAATTTTGGAGCCGCGCATTGAAGAGATGCTGACCATGGTTAATCATGAGATGAACGAGCGGGCGGAGAATGGTATGGTTTATAAGGAGTATGTCAATGCCGGTGTGGTTCTCACCGGCGGCACTGCTTTGCTTGCCAATATTCAGGATCTGGCGGAACAAATATTTGATCTGCCGGTGCGGGTGGCGTTACCGGTGGGAATTGGCGGGGTGGTGGATATTATTAATACCCCGCAATGTGCCACAGGTGTTGGACTGGTAATTTATGGTATGCGTAATAAGGGTAAGATGTTTGCGGCAGCAAAGCGTAAGCAGGCTATGGGGAAATTTGCCAATCAGGTTAAGGGCTTTTTCACTAAAATATTTTGATTATGATGACTTTGGTCTGGAATCGCTCAAGGGGGAATAAATGACATTTGAATTTGCTGAATCTGAAAACCGGGCGGCCATCAAGGTTGTTGGCGTGGGCGGTGGTGGTAACAACGCGGTTAATACCATGGTTGACAGCAAGATAGCCGGGGTTGGTTTTATTGCCGCCAATACTGATTTGCAGGCCTTGGAATCATCGGCGGCCGATATTCGTCTCCAGTTGGGGCCCAAGAAAACAAAGGGGCTGGGAGCCGGGGCCAATCCAGAGGTGGGCCGTGAATCCGCCGAAGAGAGCATTCAGGAAATCCGTGAGGTCCTGGAAGGCTCTGATATGGTTTTTGTTACCGCTGGGCTAGGTGGTGGTACCGGCACTGGCGCGGCGCCGGTAGTGGCCAGAATCAGTAAGGAAATCGGGGCCTTGACCGTTGGTGTCGTTACCAAACCCTTTATGTTTGAAGGCCGGGCCAGGATGCGCAACGCCGAAAAGGGCTGGGCCAAACTGAAGGAGCATGTCGACACGATTATCACCATTCCCAACGATCGGCTTATATCTTTGACTGACAAGAATACTACCTTTTTGAGCGGCATGAAGATGGCGGATGATGTCTTGGTGCAGGCGGTGAAGGGTATTACCGATCTGGTGAATTTGCACGGTTATATAAATCCTGATTTTGCCGATCTCCGTACGGTTATGAATGAAATGGGGCCGGCCCTGATGGGGGCTGGAGAGGGTATTGGTGAAAATCGGGCGGTTGATGCCGTTGATATGGCCATCGCCAGCCCCTTGTTGCAGGATGTCAATATCAGTGGTGCCAAGGGGGTTTTGGTCAATATTTCCGCCAGTAAGGAGTCACTAACTATGGCCGAGGTAACCGAGGCCACCACCAGAATTTATGACGAGGTGCATGACGATGCCAATATTATTATGGGGGTTATTTTTGACGATTCCATTGGCGAGTCCATGCGGGTAACGGTGATTGCTACGGGTATCCAGTGTGCGGCAGAAGTGGAGGCCTTGCCCATGAATGTTAAACCCCTGAATATCAAAGGCCAGACAGACGTGCCGGTTGGCAAGGATAGTGATGTACCTTCTGATTCTCAGGATGAAGCAGGCCGGGGCGCCGGTAATAACGGTATTGAATACGCCGATAGTCAGGGACGGCAGCGTAGTAATGTGGTGCGAAAGACCTTTAACCGGAAAATTTTTGATGAAGATGAACTGGATCGCCCCACCTTTATCCGTCGTAACGAAAGTTAGCGGAGCCAGGCTATGTGCCCTGTCGGCAGTGCCCAGGGGGTACGCTCAAAATCCGCTTCTTCCGACCTCTTCAGTCTGGAAACCGGCAGCTGTAAAAAGAAGTGGAAGGGCCGCCTGCCCATAGCCCTGGTTTTTCCGCATAATTACCATCTTGGTATGTCCAACCTTGGCTTTCAGCTGCTCTATACCCTGTTGAACGCCAACCCTGATATTGTCTGTGAGCGGGTCTTTCTGCCCTCTGATGATTCCGCTCCCCTCTCCATTGAATCGCGGCGGCTGTTGCGAGACTTCCCTATTTTATTGTTTTCTGTAAGCTTTGAGCAGGATTTTTTGAGTATTATCGGAATAATGCAGCGCTCCGGTATTGCCGCGCTAACCAGGGAGCGGCGCCAGGCCGGTAAGGTTGCCGCTGGCACCCCCCTGGTAGTCGGCGGCGGAGTGGCAACCTTTATTAATCCGGAGCCTCTGGCGCCATATATGGATTTTTTTGTCCTGGGCGAGGCTGAGCCGGTGATGGGGCAGTTACAGAGCTATCTCTTTAAATTTGTCCAGGGCGGTGATTGCCGGGATCTTTTGCGGCAGGCCGCCCTTAACCTGCCGGGCTGTTATGTGCCAACGCTCTATGAACCCGTGTATAATGATGACGGTACTCTGCAGGAGGTGCGGGCCGCAGACGGCCTGCCGCCCAGAATCAGGAAAAATATTGCCGCTGATATGCCGGTGGCCGGTCATTCCACCGTATTAACGCCGGCAACGGAGTTTGCCAATATTCATCTGGTCGAGTTGGGGCGCGGTTGCAGCCGGGGATGCCGGTTCTGTGCCGCGGGTTATGTTTACCGCCCGCCCAGATTGTGGCAGCCTGAGGCGATAATTGCGGCAATTAAGGCCAGGCCGGCGGCGAGCCGCAGGGTGGGACTACTGGGCATGGAGATGGCTCACAGCGATAATTTACAGGAAATCGCCGCATTTTTATTGCAGCAAACCTGCAGCCTGTCATTCTCGTCCCTGCGAGCCGATGCCTTAAATGAGACGCTTTTGGAATTACTGGCCGGCAGCGGCCTAAAGACGGCCGCTATCGCGCCGGATGGCGGCTCAGAGCGCTTGCGGCGGGTGATTAACAAGGGTATCAGCCGTGATGATTGTCTCACTGCTGCCGAGGCTCTGGTGAAGATTGGCGTCAGTAACCTTAAACTCTATTTTATGATTGGCCTGCCCACCGAAACCGAAGAGGATCTTCTGGAACTGGTTGAACTGGTGCGTCTCATCCAGAACCGGATTATGGGACTGGGGCGGCGGCGCGGCCATTTGAGCCAAATCACCCTGAGCATTAACTGCTTTGTCCCCAAGGCCTGGACACCATTCCAGTTTCATGGTTCTTTTCTCCTGCGGGAGTTACAAGACAAGGTGAAATTCCTGCGCCGCCAGTTTAAAGGCTTTAATAATATGAAACTCAGCTTCGACCAACCGCAGCACGCTTTTTTCCAGGCTATGCTAGCCAGGGGAGACCGCCGGGTCGGCGAACTTTTATCGATTCTGGCGCGTGGTGATAAAAATTGGCGGCAGCTTTGCAAGGGGCAGGGAGTGAAACCGGAATTTTATGCGGCGCGGCGGCGGGGGCGGGACGAGGTATTCCCCTGGGAGATTGTCGATCATGGCCTTGACCGGCGTTTTTTGTGGGCTGAGTATCAACTGGCCCTGCGGGCCAAATCCTCACGCGGCTGTGAGATCGCGGCAGGTACAGGCTGCCGCCGTTGCGGGGTCTGTGTATGACTGCCGCGCGGGCTTACTCCAACCGCCGGGATGTAACGGCCATGAAACCATTTCGTCTGGTGAAAGTATTTTCCTTTTCGGCCCTGGTTCTGTTCCTGGTCTCGACGATCACTTTGGCTTGGCTTATCGTTGATCATACCAGGAATATGCTTCTGCAGCGCAGCGAGGCCTACGCCATGGTGTTGGCAGAAAACCTCAACCATCAGGTCTTCCAACAGTTTGTGCTACCGGTATTGGTACGTTACGGCAAGATAGGTCTGCGTAATCCTGAGCAGTTTAAACGCCTGGATTATATTGTCCAAAACACCATTCACGGTCTGCACCTGCAATCTGTCACCATCTTTGACCGGGAAGAGGGGATTGTTTCCTACAGCACCATAAGAGAGCGGGTGGGGAAAAAGGGTCTGGGCGGCGTGGAATACAGAATGGCCCTGCAAGGCAGGAACAATTCCCGCTTTATCGTGCATGGCAACATTCTCGATCTGCTTGCCGGTAATCACCATATCTCCTTCCGCCTTAAAACCTACATCCCCTTCCGGCAGGAGGAACGGCTCAGCCAAAGTACGGGGCCGATTATGGGCGTTTTTGAGATAGTCCAGGATCTGTCCGGCGCCTTTAAGGCCTTATTGAAATTACAGATGGCGATTATCGGCGGCGCCGTAGTGATTATGGCGGTCCTCTTTATTATTCTATGGCTGATTGTGGCACGCGGCGATAAAATTATTATGCAGCGGGCTCGTGAATGGCGGCGTCTGGAGGAAAAATTAAATCATGCCGAGCGTCTGGCCGGTCTGGGGAAAATGGTGGCCTCAGTCTCCCACGAGATCAAAAATCCTTTGGGCATTATTCAAAGTACTGCCGGGATTCTTGGCAAACGCCTGCGGAAACTGGCCCCCGGCAATGAACGCTTGGCCGATATAATAGTGGAAGAAACCGCCCGTCTCGATGGTATCGTCCGTGAATTTCTCGATTTTGCCAGACCGCAGAAGATGAAATTGCTGCCCCTGCAGGCTAATGAACTCCTGAGCCGCGCCGCTGACTTTATGGAGGCCGAATTTGCCAAAAATAAAATTACCCTGATCAACAAGCTGACAATACGGCTGCCGCTGGTCAATGCCGATGTTGAGCGTCTTTACCAGGCCCTGCTGAATATCATGGTTAACGCTGTGCAGGCCATGCCTCACGGCGGCTGTCTGACCATAGGTACCAGAGAGGAGGCCGATGATATGGTTGTCCTGGAAATCGGCGATACTGGTGTCGGTATGACCGCCGAAGTTGGACGTCAGGCCCTGAATCCATTTTTTACCAGTAAAAATCGCGGCACCGGGTTAGGTCTGGCCATTGTCAACAATATCGTAACTGCCCACCATGGCCGCCTGGAGTTCGCCAGCAGCCCCGGCAAAGGCACCACCTTTATGATTAAACTGCCTCTC
>JAADIV010000141.1 GCA_013151175.1 Deltaproteobacteria bacterium
ATGAGGTTGTTAATATCATCAAGCGAACGGTGATTATTTAACCAATTTTTATTTTGTCTTTGCCCCGCATTGTTCTCGACATAATGCGATTCAGGTTTATAATCGCCACTTAAAGACATCATTCACCACTACCTAATTGAAGAATCCAGAGCAAAAATGAACAATCAGCTAGCCCCTAATATCATCATCATTGCGGAATCAATTACCACATCCACCAACCTCCTGATTCTCCTGAGTCCCCTGAGTCGGGATATAACCACCTGCTCAACCTATGCGCGTGGTCTGGCCGCCTTACAGCAAGCGGATGCCACAGGCGACCATTTTGACATTATCTTTATGGCCTATCCCCCCCGCCATCATGAGCAGGAGGACATCGCCATCCAGATACTTACTATGTCCTTCCTGCAGCATGCCTCGCCGCACCACACCATCATCCTGGAGAGCGGCTTAATGCCGCCCCGGTTCTCCGAAAAATACATTGGGGAAGGCGACTATATCCTGACCAGACCGATTACCAGGCAGAAATTGCAGGATATCCTGACACCCCTGCATCTCATCCTGCCCATCCTGAACTGTTGGGAATATATGCAATGCGGCCGCGAACCGGGCGGACGCCATGTTGAAGAATTTGGAATCTGCCCCGCCGCCGTGGATCAATCCGGAAACAATATTCATAGCGGCAAAAACGCCGGGCGGGTCTGTTGGGCCTCAGCCGGCACCCTATGCGGCGGCATGGCCCAAGGAACCTTTGCCAATAAGATAAAAGATTGCCATCTCTGCGATTTCTACAAACTGGTGCGAACTGAAGAGGCTGGGATATTTGAGAGTATCGATTCCATCCTGGGCCGTATGCGCCATAGAAAACAAAAATAACGGCCGCTTACAGGCCTTTTTCCAACCATCTGAGACCACATAACCTATGATAACTCTGCTTGATTACGGCGCCGGCAACGTCAGAAGTGTGCGGAACGCCATCAAAAAACTTGGATTCACCGTCAAAGACGTGAAATCGCCCGCCGACATCAGCGCTGCCAGTAAACTCGTCTTCCCCGGAGTAGGTAGCTTTGGCAGTGCCATGAGCCGTTTGCGGGAGTTGGGCTATATTGAACCGCTGCTTGATTACCTGCGGGCCGATCGGCCGTTTCTTGGTATCTGTTTGGGGCTGCAGACCCTTTTTGAAGGCAGTGAGGAATCGCCTGGAGTCGCGGGGCTTGCGATCATTCCCGGCCAGGTTGGCCGCTTTGTCTGTGCCGGCCAAAATCTTGCCATTCCCCAAATCGGTTGGAATGGCATTATAATAAGAAAGCCTTCACCCCTTTTCTCTGGCTGCCGAGATGAAAAGCTCTATTTTGTTCACTCATTCCGGGCTTTACAGAACGATAAGAATCAGGATTGGACACTTTCCACTACCAATTACGGCGAAGAATTTGTCAGCGCCGTGCAGAAAGGCAATGTAATCGCCACCCAATTCCATCCGGAAAAAAGCGGCGCCGCCGGCCTGAAGATATTGAGCAACTTCCTGCAGGCAGATTCTCTGGCGGAGATCACTGAATTACAACCCCAATCGACCGCTGAAACCAAACTGGCCAAGAGGATTATTGCCTGTCTGGATGTTCGCGGTAATGACAATGGCGATCTCGTGGTTACCAAGGGCGATCAATATGACGTCAGGGAAGGCGGTGAGGTCAGAAATCTCGGTAAACCTGTTGAATTGGCCCATCGTTATTTTCAAGAAGGGGCAGATGAAATTACCTTTCTGAATATTACCGGCTTTCGCGATTTCCCCCTGCAGGATCAGCCCATGCTTGAGGTGCTGCGCCGAACCTCTGAGCAGGTATTCGTGCCGCTGACTATCGGCGGCGGTATTCGTGATTTTACGGCTTCAGACGGCACAAATTATTCCGCCCTGGACGTGGCCTCAGCATATTTTCGCTCCGGCGCCGATAAAATTTCCATTGGCAGTGACGCGGTATATACAGCGGAAAAATACATCCGAAGTAACCGCCAGCCCATGGCCAACGCCATCAGTCAAATCGCGGCGGTTTACGGCAGCCAGGCGGTGGTAATATCCGTTGATCCACGACGGGTATATGTAAAAAGCCCGGATGAGGTACGGCATCACGTCATTAAAACTGAGGAGTTAGGGCCGGACGGCGCCGAATATTGTTGGTTTCAATGCACGGTGAAAGGCGGCAGAGAGGGCCGTGATATCGATGCCCTGACCCTAGCCCAGACCTGCGAAGAATTGGGGGCTGGCGAGATTTTGCTGAATTGTATTGACCGGGACGGCACCAACCGGGGATTTGACCTTGAGCTCATCAATTTACTACGGAATAATATAGGCATACCGGTTATCGCCTCAAGCGGGGCCGGCTGTCCGGAACACTTCGCCCAGGTATTCACCCAAACCGAGGCTGAGGCCGCCCTGGCCGCCGGCATATTCCACCGCCGCGAGGTGTCGATCAGCGCCGTAAAATCTTACCTGCTACAAGAGGGATTGGAGATCAGACCAGTTTCTTGATTGCCTCGTCCGGTTCCACATGAATAACAACATCTGCGGCGTCCAGACCGGCCTTCATAATCTTTTTTTTCACCGCCACGGCAATATCGTGACCTGCCCGCACACTGATATTGCCATCCACCACCAGATGCAAATCAACGTAGAGCCTGGCTCCTGAAATACGAACCCGTAGTCTATGCACCTGCAATACCCCGGCGAATGACTCCGCCAGAGCGCTTATTTCCGCACAAATTTCCGGAGCGGCGCTGCCATCAAGCAACTCACGAAACCCCGGCTGTAATATGCCATAGGCCGCCTGCAGAATAAAAAGTGACACCACTACCGCCCCGGCCCTGTCCAGCCATGCCCAGCCCGGCAGTACCATACTGGCAAGTATTGCCAGGAGAACCGGAACCGAGCTGAAGGCGTCACTACGATGGTGCCAGGCATTGGCCACCATGGCAGGACTGTTAATTTTATGTCCCACCCCCTGCGTCCAGCGGTACAATAATTCCTTAACCACAACAGACACCAATGCCATCCAGGCCGCGACAGGCTCAGGCCGTCCTGCCGCGCCGCTTTGCGTGGAGACGATAGCCTGCCGGATAATCACCAGGCCGGCCAGGAGCAGCATAACCCCCACGAACATGGTAATCAGAGTCTCAATCCGTCGATGGCCGTAAGGATGCTCCGCATCCGCCGGTCTGTCCCAATAATACGAACCAATAATTATCGCCAGATCAGAAATGGTATCCGACAGGCTGTGAATGGCATCTGCCACCAGGGCCTGGCTTCTGCCCATAATCCCGGCCGTAAACTTCAGGGCGCTAAGGAGAATATTGATAACCAGACCAATAGTGGTAACCCGGCGAAGAATATGGCTGTCCGCATCAATTTGCCTGTTTTTATCCATGTCAATTACGCCCCTGTCACCTGATTCCTGATTCCTGATTCCTGATTCCTGATTCCGTACAGCCCATGCCGGGAAATATAATCGGCAACGGCCGGCGGGACATAGGCATTGACATCGAGGCCAGCAGCAATTTTACGCCGCAACCGCGATGAAGAGATATCCAGCGGCGGCATATCCAGAAAATAAAATTTCCCCGGAGAGGCCTCTGCCTGCCAGACCATAGCGGACTGGTCATAGGCGAAAGCCGGGAAATATGATGCCATAAGTTCAGCATTAGCCGCCGCCCATCCCGGTCTGTTCAAGATCACCAGATGCGCCTGCCAGGGCAGGTCATCATAATCTTTCCAGGTATGAATTTCGGCAAAGACATCAGCGCCAATGATAAAGTAGAAGCGCGGGGCGGGCAATTTTTTACGCAGATAAATCAGGGTATCAATGGTGTAAGACGGGCCACCGCGTTCCTGTTCAACCAGGCAGACAAAAATACCCGGCTCCGCCGCCACAGCCATTTCAAGCATGGACGCCCGCCGGGTAAATGATGATATCCGACCGGATGATTTATGGGGTGGAATGGCGGCAGGCAGCAAGAGCACGGCATCAAGACCAAGCTGCGTCCGCACCGCGCGGGCAGCCGCCAAATGACCGTTATGCACAGGGTCAAAGGTACCGCCCAACAGGCCTATACGTCGTCCCTTAATTGCGGATATGGCCGTTGCCATAGACTATAAACTTCCTGGTAGTCAGTTCTTTAAGCCCCATTGGCCCGTAGGCGTGCAATTTTGTGGTGCTAATGCCAATTTCAGCGCCCAAACCATACTGGCCGCCATCGGCAAAACGGGTAGAGGCATTCACCATCACCGAAGAAGAATCCACCTCCCGAATAAAGCGTTGGGCATTGCCATAATCATTGGTAATAATGGTTTCGGTATGCTGCGAGCAATGGGCGGCGATATGATCCATGGCCTCATCAAGCCCGGCAACCACCTTTACCGCCAAGATTAATTCCAGATACTCCTTGGGCCAATCATCATCGTCAGCCGCCTGACAATCGGGCAAAATAGCCTTGGTTCTGGGACAGCCTCGTAACTCCACCCCCGCCTCCTTAAAGCGCGCGGCCATAAAGGGCAGAAATTCCGCCGCTACGTCTGCATGTACCAATAATGTTTCCAGGGCATTGCATACCCCCGGCCGTTGGGCCTTGCTGTTTATAATTATAGCGGCAGCCATGTCGAAGTCAGCGCTGGCGTCAACAAAAGCGTGACAAACCCCCTTGTAATGTTTCAGCACCGGAATACGGGAATTCTCCGCGACAAAGCGGATAAGACCCTCACCGCCCCTGGGAATAATCAGGTCAACATAATTTTCCTGTTCCAAAAGGGTATTAATGGCCTGCCGGTCAGTAGTGGACACAACCTGCACGGCCGCCGGATCAACTTCTTCAGCGCTTAAAGCCCCTTGGATAATTTTTGCCAGGGCCAGATTGGAATTAATGGCCTCTGAACCGCCGCGCAGAATGATGGCGTTACCCGCCTTGAGGCACAAGGCCGCCGCATCGATAGTCACATTTGGCCGGGACTCATAGATCATGCCAATAACCCCCAAGGGAATTCGCATACGGCCAACCATCAGGCCATTGGGCCTTTTATTCATCTCGGATATTTCACCAACAGGATCGGCCAGGGCCGCCACCTCGTGCAGCCCGTTTACCATAGAATCCATCACCTTATCGGACAAAGTCAGACGATCAAGCATGGCAGCAGACAAGCCCTTGTCGCGGCCGCTAGCAAGATCTGTTTCATTCTCCCGCCGGATAAAATCACGCTGCTGCAACAACTCATCGGCCACCCGCAAAAGCAGGCGATTTTTGCGCTCGGTTGACATGGAGGCCACCGCCCTGGCCGCCCCCTTCGCCGCCCTGGCCATTGTGATTATTTCCTCTACTGCCATAATTATCCTCCCTATTTTGCCTCTACAATAACACCAGATTATCACGATGGATAACCTCGGCGCTGTCAATAAACCCGAGGATTTTTTCAATCTGGTCGGTGTGGCAGCCCTTGATCTTACCGATATGCCGGGAAGAGTAATTCACCAGACCAGCGGCAATTGGTTCACCGTTATTATCCAGACAATGAACGGGATCACCGGCCCTGAAATCCCCCCGGCTTTCGACAATACCGGCGGCAAGCAGACTCTTGCCATCGGCTGTAACAGCCCGGCAGGCCCCCTCGTCAAGCCGCAAAAAGCCCTTCGGCCGCAAGGTATAAGCGATCCAGTGTTGGCGGCGGTGCATCTTTTCGGTACTGGGCAGAAAAAAGGTGCCAACGGCCTCACCGGCAAACAATCTCGGCAAAATATCAGGCATTCGCCCTGAGCCGATAAAAGAACTGCCCCCCATGGCCGCCACCGTCCTGGCCGCTAAAATTTTACTGCGCATACCACCTGTGCCTAAAGAGCCGCAGACGTGACCGGCCATGGCCTCCACCTCATCATCAACCCTGGCCACCGTATGTACTAACCGGGCCTCCGGCCCCGCAGCAGGATTAATATTATACAGGCCATCAACATCGGTCAGACAGATAAACAAATCCGCCTCAATGAGATTCGCGGTCATTGCCGCCAGGGTATCGTTATCGCCAAAACGCAATTCCTTAACCGAGACGGTGTCATTTTCATTGATAATCGGCAGAAGATGCCAGGCGAACATGGTAAACAGGGTGTTGCGGATATTGAGATAACGATCACGGTTGGCCAAATCGTTATGGGTCAGTAAAACCTGGGCCACCTTGTGGTTCAGAGGCGCAAAAATTTCCTCATAGGCCCGCATGAGAGTGCTTTGACCAAAGGCCGCCGCCGCCTGCTTTTCCTTCATACTGAGTTGGCGGCTGCCAAGCCCCAGACCCCTTCGACCAGCGGCAACAGCCCCCGATGATACCAAAATCACCTCATAGCCGGCGCCGAGCAAATAGTCCAAACCACGGGCCAGGTTTTCTAAGACAGGCCCGTTTAAGCCGTCCCCGGCAGCGAGAACCGCGCTGCCAACCTTGACGACCACCCGTCTGACCTGGGACAAAAGCTGCCGCCTAGTCTGCAGCCCCTGCTCTTTACCAACTTGAAAAGTCATTTGGAGTTTCTCTCCGGAATCCGGCTCGCCAACCGTCATAATCTCACCTAATGTTTCTTTTAGTTCGGCAAGGCCGCTGCCTTCCAGGGCCGAAATCGCCATAACCTGATGGCCATGAGCGCTAAATAACTCAACGAGTTCAACCAATCGTTCTTCACTTTCCAGGGCATCGGTCTTGTTCAGGACAATAAAACGCTGCCGGTCGGCCAACTCATCTTTATACTGTCTGAGTTCATTGTCAAGGGTTTGAAAATTCTGCCAGGGTATATCACCCTCGCCGGAGGCATCAATTATATGCAGCAAAACCCTGGTGCGCTCAATATGACGTAAAAATTTGTGACCCAGGCCGGCGCCGCTGTGCGCACCGGCAATCAGCCCCGGAATATCCGCAATTACGCAGGGGGTGTCGCGGAAATCAAATCTCAGAATCCCAAGCTGCGGTTCAAGAGTAGTAAATGGATAGGCGGCTATGCGCGGAGTGGCGGCCGACAATTTTGACAATAAGGTGGATTTACCGGCATTTGGCAGCCCGATAAGCCCCACATCAGCCAACAATTTCAATTCAAGTTTCAGCCAACGTTCTTCACCCGGATAACCTGGCGTCGCACGACGCGGCGCCCGGTTATGGGCGGTGGCAAAACGGCTGTTGCCCTGACCGCCGCTACCACCGCGCGCGGCCAGGAAACTATCGCCCTCGGCGGTCAAATCTGCCAGGATTTCACCACTTTTGGCATCCTTGACCAATGATCCCAGGGGAACCTTGACAAGTATATCCTTACCGTTTTTGCCATGCCTTTTCTTGCCCATACCGGGAATACCGTTATGGGCGACAAAATGAGCCCGGTAATGAAAATCGTTCAGGGAAAGCAGATTGTGCGAGGCCTCGATATAGACACTGCCGCCGTTACCGCCATCACCGCCATCCGGCCCACCTTTAGGGATAAATTTTTCCCGCAGGAAACTTACACAGCCACGACCGCCATCACCGCCCTTGACAAAAAATTTTGCTTCATCAACGAACGCCATGGTCTGCACCGCAACTCAACATGATTTTAAGAAAAAGAAAGCCGGAAGGCACACACCAACAAATGCCCGCCAGCTTACGAAGACGAAATTTATGAATTTACAGCGGTAGGATAAATACTGACTTTTGTCCGATTACGACCAAACTTTTCAAAGGTAACAACACCGCTAATCTTGGCAAACAGGGTGTAATCCCTGCCGCATCCAACATTCGTACCCGGATGAATTTTTGTGCCTAACTGCCTGACGAGAATATTGCCGGCCTTAACGATCTGACCGCCAAAGCGTTTTACACCGCGCCGCTGTCCCCTACTATCGCGGCCATTCCTGGAACTGCCGCCCGCTTTTTTATGTGCCATACTGGAGCCTCTTTATTGTCTTTATTTGGTAAAGCCTCAGGCCTGAATATCCTGAATTTCCAAACGGGTAAATGATTGCCGATGACCTTTCATTACCTGATAACCTTTACGCTTTTTCTTTTTAAAAACCAGAACCTTCTTGGCCCTGTCCTGCTCAATAATTTTGGCGTTGACCTTCGCGCCCTCAAGCACCGGGCAACCGACCTTGATATCATCACCATCGGTAACCATTAGGACATCATCAATGGTAATGGAATCACCAATATTGCCGGCAAGTTTCTCCACCCGCAGGCTGTCACCGGCCACAACATGATACTGTTTACCGCCAGTGCGAATAATTGCGTACATAACTCCCTCCAAATAACCTTTTACACCCCTGCCTGATGACAATCAGGGTAATTCATCACATATCCCAAGAAACAGAGATAAATACCATATTCATTTTGTTTGTCAAGGATGAACTGCTTTTTTTAGCCGGCGGCGGACAGGATGCCGATTACCTCATTTATTGTAATTCATCACGGGGCAGGCAATTCCTGAATTTCAAGAAAAAGCGGTAAGCGGTTGCAGGGTGCGCCTGCTGTGGACGATGGGCAAGGCGCCGTGTACTGGTGCTACATAAGCCTTGCCCATCGTTCGCAGCAGGTGTGCCCTGTGACCGCTTACCATTTATTTAATGGAGCCG
>JAADIV010000063.1 GCA_013151175.1 Deltaproteobacteria bacterium
CGGTTTTTTATGGTACAAAACTGCTCTACAGCGAGGGCATACAGCCCGCTCCCCGTCCCGCAACGGGGGAATACGGGAGAGGAGATCGCAATCATGGCAGGCGATCAAGGTATGGCTGCTAGCTCTTGGCATTCTTCTCCAGGCGTTAATAAATTAAAATAGCCTGCCAACCTGATAAAATGGTACTTTTTTGTGCTGCTTAAATCCCTCCCGGCAGCTTAATAAAATGTGTGGCTGTCAACCATGAACATAACCCAGATACTGGCGGCGTAGCCCAAGCCAATAACCGGTGTCCATTTGAGATGGCTGCCGAAGGTGTAGGTGCCGCGGGCAGTACCCATGAGGCCAACCCCGGCCGCCGAGCCGATGGATAGCAGGCTGCCGCCAACCCCGGCGGTAAGGGTAACCAGAAGCCATTGGCCCAGATGCATGGTGGGATTCATCGTAAGTACCGCGTACATAACGGGGATATTATCCACCACCGAGGAGATCAGTCCCACCAGGATATTGGCAGTAGTGGCCCCAAGGCCGGTATAGAGATGGTGCGAAACCAGGGCCAGATAGCCAAATTGCGCCAGACCGCCGACACAGAGAATTACCCCGTAGAAAAAGAGCAAGGTGTCCCACTCTGCCCTAGATACATGACGCATAAAATCAAAATGTTGGATCGAAGCGTTATTCGGCCGCGGGAATTGACTATCACCTCCGGCCCCCAAAAGGGCGTCATGCTGATAAAGACGATCTTCATGAACCTTGATATAATAAGAGAAAAAACCAAGGAAGGCCAGACCGAACATCATACCGGCCGCCGGCGGCAAATCCAAATAATTATGGAAAGATACCGCCGTAACTATGGTTAGCAAAAAGAGAAACATTATCCTTTTGGCCCCAAATTTCATCTTCACAACGTCCTTTAAGGGATTGGGAAATTGTTTGCCAACAGCAAAGCTCATGCAGATGGCCGGCACCAACCAGTCAACCAGAGAGGGAAGGAAGATATCGAGGAATTGAGCAAACTGTATTTTGCCCTTCTGCCAGACCATAAGGGTGGTAATGTCACCAAAGGGGGAGTAGGCTCCACCGGCATTGGCGGCCACAACGATATTAATGCAGGCCAGGGCAACAAATTTTTTATTGTCACCGGCCACAGCCATAACCACAGCCCCCATAAGTAAAGCAGTGGTCAGATTATCAGCGATTGGGGAAATAACAAAGGCCAGAAAACCGGTAACCCAAAAAACTATCCGCAGGGAGAAGCCCCGGCCCACTAGCCAGGAACGCAGCGCCTGAAAAACATTGCGTTCTTCCATCGTGTTGATATAGGTCATGGCTGAGAGCAGGAAAAGCATCAGTTCGGAGTATTCCAGAATATTATGCTTAATCGCCACCTCAGCGGCCTTGGGAGTTCCCATTCTCTCAAAGGTTATGCCTACCAGAATCCAGATTATACCAGCGGCTAGCATCACCGGTTTGCTCTTTCTCAGATGAGTTCTCTCTTCCAGAACGACCAAGATATAGGCCAAAATAAATAAAATTACTGCCGCCCAACCCATGGCTGTATGGGTGAGGTCTTTAATCCGTACCGCCGTTTCCTGATCGCCGGCCCAGGCAGACACCACGGTGCTTAACATAATGAGTAATGTAAAAAAGAGAGAGCGCATGACTGGTATTTGTCCTCCTTGGAGAATTATTCTGTTGCGACTAAAAATAATGTGTGGGAACGCCTTTACTTCGTGTATCATATGAAACATGGCAATAAAACACAACAGGTAAGGCCAAAAAAATTGGCATAAAGAACAGCGGCAAATAATTTAATTAGAAGGGGATTTTAAATGGCAATGTTTTATGTGATGTTAGTCTTGGGTGTGCTTGGCGGCTTTCTTTCGGGATTGCTCGGCCTAGGGGGGGCGATTATTATGATTCCTCTCATGCTTCTCGTCCCCAAGATTCTCGGTCTTGGAGCCCTCAGCATGAAGGCGGTTGCCGGCCTGTCAATGATTCAGGTGGTTTTTGCCTCCCTATCAGGGGTTATACGACACCGTAAAAATAAATTTGTCAACATGAAACTTCTGATCTATCTCGGAGTATCAGTGGCAATAGGTTCCTCGTTCGGCTCCGTTATCTCAAAGTATATGAGCAACCGGGATCTCCTGATCATATTCGGTAGTATCGCTGTGGTGGCGGCGGTAATGATGCTTATCCCGCAAAAGGGTGATGAGGATATTTCTGCACCGGATGCTATTGCTTTCAACCGGCCTCTTGCCGTGGTCATCGGCCTGATTATCGGCACCCTGGCCGGAATGGTAGGAGCCGGCGGCGGCTTTATCCTGATCCCCATCATGCTCTACGTCTTAAAAATTCCGCTCCGGGTTACCATTGGCACCAGCCTGGGCATAGTCCTCATTGGCGCCGTTATGGGAGCCATCGGCAAGATATATACCGGCCAGGTCGATTGGCTCCTGGCCCTGGCACTCATCGTAAGCTCCATACCCTCAGCTCAATTGGGCAGTATAGTGAGCCGCAAGACCTCCGCCGTGGTTCTGCGTTATTCTTTACTGGCGATAATTGTTTTTACCTGCGTGCAAATTTGGCACAAAATCCTTGCCTGAACCGCAAGAATCCGTCGGCCCTCACGGCAGAGCCCTGGAGATGGAACTCTTTAAGGCCGTCATTTGCACTGGTTTGGGAAAGAAGTCGTGAGCATCTTCCCGCATGGCCTCAGTGACCACATCAAGGTTGGCAAAAGCGGTAATCATAATGACGGCAATTGCCGGATAAAGATCTTTCACAATCCGTAAAACCTCCATACCGTCAATGCCGTTTATTTTAAAATCGATAATCACCACCGTAAATTCTTTTTCCCGCAAGCGGGCCAAGGCTGCCTCGCCGGCGGCAAAATTTTCCACCTCATACCCCTCATGCTCAAGAGATAGTTTCATCATATCACGGGCGGTCTTCGCATCACCAATAATCATTATATTGTAATTTGCCATTACACTCCTTTCATAAAGCCCGTTTAAATCTGAAAACGTGATCCCAGCCCGGAGACGTCCACCTGTTGACGAAAAGTCGGGATATACCATAATGCCCCATCAAAAATCAGGAGGACACCGATAAGAACCAAGACACCATAAAAAATCGTATCCAGACCAATACCGAAATAGATATTCAGACCAATACCGATACTCATAAAAGCGGCACCGGTACGCATGAAGGCCAAGCCGGTACGGGCTCTGGCGTAAATTGTGCGGTTACAGGCGGAGATGGTGCGCAGGGCCGCCAGTAGATTTCGTTCCCGGGCCAGGTGAGTACGCTCCAGACTACTGGGTGATGGGTAAAAAATGGTGCAAAATTCCCGCAAGAAATCGCTAAGCCGGGCCAACATGCTATCCCGGCTTGATTTTTGGGACTCGGCGGCTGCCAGAAAATGATAATTCTCAATGAACAATAAAACGGCTGCCGTAACCTCCATCAGAGTCTGACCCGCCGGCGGCTTAAGACGGGAGCGGCGCACCTTAAAATAGGCCGGCAGAGCGATAACCCCCAAAATACAGCCTATGAGCATCATACTGGCAAGCAAACCAATGGGCGAGGTGTGTTTATGAATACGGAAATAGGCAAAGGTAATGGTAATCAGCGACAAACCGGCCCGGGAGACTGCCAGGGCGGTGCGACTTTGGGCCAGATCCGTGCGATAACAAGCAAGAAGCGTCCGCCATTGAGCCATCGTATTGCGCCAAAAGGCCAGGCCGGTACGTTCGGTTCCTATCAGGTGGCCGGGTTTGGCGTGCATAAAAGCCTCGGTGAGACGAATAACGTCATCGGGCAGGCAGACATGGAAGGCGCAAGGGCCGGGGCCAAACCAGGCCGCCACCCTGGCCGGCAACTTCTCATCGGCCGGGTTGGTGCAGGCAATAACGATAGAGCCATCACCCTCCTTGATAAGAGGAAACCAGCCTTCGGCGCGCAACTGATCACACTTCACGCCGCAGGTGATTAGCTCCGGCGGCACCGGCAACCGTTCATCGTACTCAATAACCGGACAATTATAGTAAACACTCAGGGCCTTTTGCAGCACCCGGCGGGGCAGATCATATTCGCGCAGCAACACTTGGGCCAGCGGCAGATTATAATCCGCCGCCGTCCGGCAGGCCTCGGCGAAAGAGGTAGCGGATAATACACCTTGGGCGACCAGGCAGCTGAAGGGATTTTGATTTTTATCTACTTTCACGATTAAATTTTGCTTTTTTCCAGAAACGGCACGGGACACCGTAATTGGGTATGATTATTCTGACATCGGCGTGGCAATAGGGGAATTGCTGCCTTAATTTCTGGGCCGGCACAGTGGCGAAGAGACCATCAGCAATGAGAGCCAGGCCGCCAAGCATCATGGAGATTTCGTAGCAATACCAGAATATGTTGGTTTTATGGAAATAAACGGTAAATACCAGACCAATAAAAAAGAGGGCCAGACCGGTGCGTATAAAGGAGAGGCCCGTCCTGATGCGAGCCATAACCGTGCGCATCCTGGCCATAAGGTTGCGGCGGTCGGCAAGCAGAGTTCTCTCCAGGGCCAGGCCGGTAGTGGCCCAAATACCGGGGGCGGCGCCCTTATGAACCGGCAGAGGCGGCACCTTTATCATTTCCTCAGGAACGTGGTGCATGGGGAAGAAAAAATCCCAAATTTTCTCCCTGGCATTCATTTTTTTGACCGAATCATAACCGACCCTGGCAGCTTGATGGCCCCGATAATACCAAAAGAGACCCTCAGAAATCATAATAAGCCCCAGGGCCACCATGGCGAAGTCAAAAAACCGCCAGGGGCTGACGGGATAGGCACGGATCAAGCCCAAGCCTAGCCCCAGAAAGGCCCCGCCGGTACGCACAAAGGCCAGCCAGGTTCTGACATTGGCCATCCAGGTTCTGAGGCAGGCCAGGGTCGTGCGCTCCTCGGCATAATCGGTACGATCACTGGCCAGGAAGCGCCGCCGCATAACCGGGGAGAGATTCCTCCAATAGTCACGCAGTCCGGCCGCTCCCGGCACCTCTGTTGTACGGTGAAAACTGGGGTTGGTCTTGGCGTTCTCAACATACGCAACCGTTGTGCCGCCCGTGGCGGTAGTACAGTTATAGGGCGGAATAGCGAGGCTTATCCGGCGAGCCGGCAGATATTTAATCATGTTAAAAACTATCATGTGGATGCCCAGGGCTAGCAGGGGTAGCTCCAGAATCAGAGCCGCCGCAGTCAGCGAACCGCGAACGGGCGGAAAGACACGCATGAACAACAGAGCAATGGCAATGAATTTAAAGCCGGTGCGTACCAGAGCGAGATGAGTGCGGCTCTTGGCCATCCAGGTGCGGTACAGAGACAAACGCGAGCGCCGCAGGGCGAAATAGGTGCGCGTCATGGCCAGTGGCGTACGACCGGCGCAGGGTGGGAAGAGGGGGTTAAGATCCTGGTTGTGCTCGACAATCCGCCGCAGATCAAAGGGGTTGGTAAAAACGAAGTCAACTTCATTAAGCCCCATCAAGGCCTTAATATCCCGGACAAGTTCCGGGGTTGGACGGCAGCAGGTGATAATCGTGGCCCGATTATCCTCCACCTTCCAGGGAAACCAACCGCGCTTTTTCAGCCCCTCCATATCTAGCCAACGCAGGATCTCCGGGGGGCCATAGATATCCTCACCATAAAGCACCCAAGGGCAATTATAGTCAGCAGCCTGCCGAACAATGGCATTAATATCCCTGTCTGGCAAAAAGGTATATTCTTTCATATCTAAAAACTATAACAATTTTAAAGAGTTGGATATTATCTGTTTGTGTAGAAACCTCTGACGTCTCAAATTACCGCCCTACCTTTAATGGCCGGCCTTTGAAATGTCAACCCCAAACTTGTTTTGGCCGGTGGATAATCCTTACTCCCGCAAAGTTTTTTCGCCTTATACAACATTGAAACTGCAATCAAAATCTTTAACTGCTGTTAATTTCCCCTTGACAGGCCTTATCAATTGTTGCATATAGCAATCCTCATTTGTACCGCTAGCCATGTATGCTCCAGCTTCTTCTACTCCAGCATAGCAATCACCATGACCGACGATATTTTGGCGTATGCTGCCATTTGTCGCAGCTCATCTCTTAATAGAATACCCCACAAAATAATCGTTTTTTTCTGAAAAGCAGCGTTGACGCCGCGTTTTTCGGCAGAATTCTGATGAGGAAAATGAATACTTTTTTATTCTCTCTAATATTGATTTTAGCGGGCGGTGTCTTGCCGCTTCTACTTAAAGCCAACTTCAAACTTATGAAGTCCGCCGCTATTCTGCTCATCGGCTGCGGCTGCCTGCTGGGTCTGTACGGCGCCTTAAACCTGCTTTATCGGCCGGAAGCAGTGAGCGCGGCCTGGCCCCTGCTCCACACCTTTACCCTCAGCCTGAAGATCGACCGTCTGAGCGCCTTTTTTCTGCTGCCTGTCTTTATTGTCTCGCCGCTGGCAGCGCTCTACAGCTATAATTATCTGGAGAATCCCGCCCTGTCACTGCGTGTTGCCGTTAATTATTTTTTCTACGCCCTGCTGACAGCAGCAATGGCCCTGGTGGCCTGTGCCGACAATATCATTACCTTTGCGCTGGCCTGGGAGCTCATGTCGCTCTCCTCTTTTTTTCTAGTTATCTATGATTTTAAAAAGACTGCCGCGCGACAGGCGGGATATCTTTATTTCATCTTTGCCCAGGCCGGAGCCATGGCCATTTTCGCCTCTTTTGCCTTGCTCTATAATTATACAGGTTCCATGGATTTCGCCGCCTTCGCTTCGACGCCCGAAACGGCCAAATCCCTGATCTTCACCCTGGCCTTTATTGGTTTCGGCTCCAAAGCCGGTATCATACCGCTGCATGTCTGGCTGCCCCACGCCCACCCGGCCGCCCCCAGCCACGTCTCAGCGATAATGAGCGGCGTGATGATCAAGATGGGTATTTACGGCATTATCAGAATGTACAGCCTCTTGCATCCACAAGGCGCTTATTGCGCTGAATTAGTCATCATCGTCGGTGCCGTCACCGGTGTCATGGGAGTAGTCTATGCCCTGGGTCAGCACAATCTCAAACGGCTGCTGGCTTACCACAGCGTCGAGAACATCGGCATAATACTTCTCGGACTGGGAATTGGTATGCTGGGTATCGCCACCGGCAACGAGATAATGGCGGCCCTGGGTTTTGCCGGCGGTCTGCTGCATATTTTAAATCACGCTATTTTCAAATCTCTACTGTTCATGGGAGCCGGGGCCGTTCAACACCGCACCGGCACCCTGGTGATCGAGCGCCTCGGCGGCTTGATGAAGCGTATGCGCCTCTGTGGAATCACCTTTTTGATCGGCTCTCTCGCCATCTGCGGCCTGCCGCCTTTTAATGGATTCATCAGCGAATTTTTGATTTATAACGGTGCCTTTCAGGGCGTTAAAAGTCCGCCGGATCTATTCCTGTTTGTCATTCTGACAATCCTGTCTCTCGCCGTTATCGGCGGCCTGGCCATTGCCTGTTTCACCAAGGTGGTGGGGATAGTCTTTTTGGGAGAGGCGCGGAGCGAGGCGGCGGCCCAAGCCCGGCCCGCCGGCCCGGCCATCCAGGCAGCCATGATTATCCTGGCCGTTTTTTGCGTCGTAATCGGTTTACTGCCCCAGGTAATTATGCCGGTTGTAATGCCGGCGGCAATCTCAATTCTCCCCCATCAAATTATACCGCGGGGTCTGGATATGAGCGGCATGGCCGGTAATCTCTCATTCGGGGCCGTGGGATTTTCTCTTATCGTGTTAATAATTATCGGCCTGCGCAAACTATTCACCGGGCCGGCCCCATATGCCCCCACCTGGGGCTGCGGTTTCAGCCAAAGGAACCCCCGCATGCAATATACCGGCAGCTCCTTCGCGGCATCCCTGCTGGATTTTTATAAGCCCTTTGTCAAAGTAGATGAAAAGTTTTCCGGTATTCACGGATTTTTTCCCCAGAAGGCTGAATATCACAGTGAAACGCAAGACATCAGCGAGGTTGGGCTCCAGCGTTTAATTGTCCAGCCCATAATGCGCCTGACCGATAGACTGCGCTGGCTGCAACACGGCCATATTCAATTGTATATAGGCTATATTTTCTTCGCGCTGGTCGGCCTGTTATGCTGGCTGCTGCTATGGGGGCTCTAAAATGCAAGCCTTTATGCTCATCATAATCAGCGCCCTGGCAGCGCCGCTCCTGTCCATGGTTATCACCAAGGTCAAGGCCTGGTTTTCCGGCCGCAGCGGCCCAGCCTGGTTACAGAATTATTCCACCCTGGCCAAACTTCTCCGCAAGACCCCGGTGTACAGTAATTCCACCACCTTTATCTTCCGACTCAGTCCGGTTATAAACCTGGCAGGGATTACAGTCGCCCTCTGTCTGCTCCCCATAGCCGGACGGCCGCCGTTAATCTCCTTTACCGGTGATGTTATTCTGCTCTTCTATATCCTGGGTCTGGGGCGTTTCTTTATTATCAGCGCCGCCCTTGATACCGCCTCCCCTTTTGAGGGGATGGGCGCGGCCCGCGAAGCCCTCTTTGGCGCCC
>JAADIV010000198.1 GCA_013151175.1 Deltaproteobacteria bacterium
TTTCGTTAATAAGTTCCATGTCAAGGCATAAGCCTTGGAGTTCTTTCACCAGGACATGGAAAGACTCCGGCAGTCCCGACTCAATGAAATTATTCCCCTTGACGATTTTTTCGTACATCTTGGTACGCCCGGTCACATCATCAGACTTAACCGTCAAAAACTCCTGCAGGGTGTAAGCCGCACCGTAGGCCTCCATAGCCCAGACCTCCATTTCCCCAAGCCGCTGGCCGCCAAATTGCGCCTTACCGCCCAAAGGCTGCTGCGTAACAAGCGAATAAGGCCCGGTGGAACGGGTATGAATCTTATCATCAACCAGATGATGCAATTTCAAATAATACATGGTGCCAACCGTAATGGGATTTTCGAACTTCTCACCAGTCAGGCCGTCATATAACTCGCACTGGCCAACATCGCTCATGCCGGCTTCCTTTAATAAATCTCTGATCTCAATTTCTTTAGCGCCATCAAATACCGGGGTGGAAATATGAATGCCGGTCTTCATCTTTTTGGCCATAGCGCGCAAATCCGAGTCATCCACGCCATCAGTCAATTCCTTATACTCAGCCTTGGAATAAATTTTCTGCATCTTCGCCCGCATGGCCTTCATATCATCACGCTGCCCAAGTTCACAAAGCTGCTCGCCAAGTTTTCTGGCAGCCAGCCCCAGATGCACTTCCAATACCTGCCCCACATTCATCCGGGAGGGAACACCAAGCGGATTTAAAACAATATCAACGGTAGTGCCATCGGCAAAATAAGGCATATCCTCCTCCGGCAAAATCCGGGAAACGACACCCTTATTACCGTGGCGGCCCGCCATTTTGTCACCAACGGATAGTTTCCGTTTTTTGGCCACATAGACCTTGACCATCTTGATAACTCCCGGAGGCAGGTCATCACCCTTACGCAAACGCTCTATCCTGGTTTCATAGCCTTTTTTAACCGATTTAATCTGGCTCTCGCAACGGCCATAGATCAAGTCAATCTCGCCCCCCAGTTTATCCTGCCCGGCAAATTTAATTGCCTTAATGGCGTTGAAACGCAACTTAGCAAGAACCGCCGCAGTAATCTTCTTGCCCTTGGCCAAAATCACCTCGGCTTCCGGCCCCACAATATCGGCCTGCGCCTTATGACCCAACAGAATATCTGCCAAACTCTTCCGAACACCCTTTCTGATATAGTGAACCTCATCACCCATATCCTGTTCCAGTTTGGCAATCTCCATCTCCTCAATAGCGCGGGTTCGCTCGTCCTTCTCGACTCCCTTACGCGCATAAACCTGAGCGTTAATAACCACGCCTTCAATACCGGGCGGCACCCGCAGGGACGTATCCTTCACATCACCCGCCTTTTCACCAAAAATGGCCCGCAACAACTTTTCCTCCGGTGACAGCTGCGTTTCACCCTTGGGAGTCACCTTGCCAACCAAAGTATCACCGGCTTTAACCACCGCTCCCACTCTGACAATGCCCGATTCATCAAGATTACGAAGGGCCTCTTCGCCAACATTGGGAATATCCCTGGTGATCTCCTCCTTACCAAGCTTGGTATCACGGGCCACGGTCTCGAAGGCCTCAATATGAAGAGACGTATAAGTGTCATCCTTAATCAGACGCTCGTTGATCAGCACAGCATCTTCAAAATTATAACCACGCCAGGGCATAAAGGCGATGGTGGGGTTCCTGCCCAGGGCTAGCTCACCCATTTCGGTGGCCGGGCCATCAGCCAGAACATCGTCCTGCTTAACCCGTTGACCGGGCAGAACCAGAGGTCTCTGGTTAAAGCAGGTATTTTGATTTGATTTACGATACTTATCCAAGCGGTAAATGCCCACACCGGCGCTGAAACCATCGGTGCCCGGTTCGTCATAGCGCACCACAATCCGACTCGAATCAACCTCTTCAATGACCCCGTCCCCGGCCGCCAATAAACACGCTCCCGAATCATGGGCCACCAACTTTTCTATGCCGGTACCCACCAAAGGCGCGGTGGTACGCAATAAAGGCACGCCCTGACGCTGCATATTGGAACCCATCAAGGCCCGGTTGGCATCATCATTTTCCAGAAATGGGATAAGAGAGGCCCCCACACTAACCAATTGGTTCGGGGAGACATCCATATGGGTTATATCCTCGGCCTTACTATTATATACCTCGCCATCCTGACGGGCGAGAAGCATATCCTTCTTAATCAGGCCGTCACTGCCAATATCGGCTTGCGCCGGCGCAATCAGCAGCCCCTGCTCATCCAGGGCAGACATATAGGCAACCTCATCCGTCACCTTGCGGTCATTTACCTTGCGATAGGCCGTCTCAATAAAACCGTATTTATTAATTTTGGCAAAGGTAGCCAAAGAAACAATCAAACCGATATTCGGCCCTTCCGGGGTCTCAACGGGACAGATACGGCCATAATGAGTCGTATGAACGTCACGTACTTCAAAACCCGCCCGTTCCCTGGATAGACCTCCAGGCCCCAGAGCACTTAGACGCCGTTTATGAGTTACCTCAGATAGGGGATTGGTCTGATCCATAAACTGTGACAACTGGCTGCTGCAGAAAAACTCCTTAATGGCCGAGGTAATCGGTTTGGGATTTATCAGGTCGTGAGGCATCAGGGTTTCCACCTCCTGCAGACTCATACGCTCCTTAATGGCCCTTTCCATCCGCACCAGACCGACCCGGTATTGATTTTCGATTAATTCACCAACTGTGCGTACCCGGCGGTTGCCCAGATGGTCGATATCATCAACCGGGCCCTGGGCATCATTCAAACGTATAATCGCCCGAATAGACAGGATAATATCCTCTTTATCAAGAATCAGCTGATTGCTGTCCGTAGCCTTATCCAGTTTAGAATTAATCTTAAAACGGCCGACTACCGACAGGTCATAAGTACCGGGATTAAAAAACATATTATCAAAAAATTTGATCGCTTCGGCGATGGTCGGCGGACTACTGGGCCGCAGACGCCGATAGATATCTAGCAGGGCATCCTCCTGGGTGTTCACCTTGTCCAGGGCCAGGGTCTTACGGAATGAATCGCTGATCTTGATGCCATCAATGTATAAAACCTCAAAGGAGGGAATTGCCGTCTCCCCGATTGCCGCCAGGGCATCCTCCGTCACCTCGGTATTGCAGAGCAGAATAACCTCACCCGTTGCCGGGTCAACCACATCATGGGCAGTAAAGGAACCGATGATATTTTCAGCCTCGGTCTCAAGCCGCTCGACACCGGCCTCAACCAGTCTGGCAGCAAGGCTCTTGCCGATCTTACGATTCTTTTTGGCCAGAATCTCGCCGGTTTCAGGATGCAGTATATCGTTTTCCGCCCGCTGCCCCACGGCTAGTTTGGCATTAAACTGTTTACTGATCGTCTGACCGTCAACAAATACCCGCTCCGTTTCATAGAAGAAACGCAGGAGAATTTCAGAGATATCCACCTCCTCCGGGTTAATATCACCTACCAGATCACGAAACAGGGGCGAATCAGCGCCAAGGGCCTTGAGCAAAATGGTGGAGGGAAATTTCCGCCGCCGGTCAATCCTGACATACAGGATATCCTTGGCGTCAAAATCAAGATCTATCCAGGAGCCGCGCACAGGAATAAGGCGGGCGGAGTAGAGTCTTTTCCCCAAAGAATTATTTTTGCCGCTGTCATGGGCAAAAAACAGGCCGGGAGAACGCTGCAACTGGCTGACAATAACCCGTTCCGTACCGTTAATGATAAAGACACCAGCCTTGGTCATGAGGGGTATATTACCCAGATACACCGACTGTTCCTTGATATCACGAATACTCTTCACCTCTGTATCCGGATCGACATCGTAGGTAATCAAGCGCACGGTTATTTTAACAGACGCCTCATAGGTCATGCCGCGCTGAGTACACTCGGCAACCGAGTATTTTGGCTCACCAAAATTATAACGCACATACTCAAGGGAACAGAGCTCATTAAAATCAACAATTGGAAAGATATTTTTGAAGATGCCGTGCAGACCAAAATTGCCACGCTGATCCGGGTCAATATCAGTCTGCAGGAATTTTTCATATGATAACCGCTGCATATCAATGAGATGCGGTTTTTCAATAAGTTCACCGATTTTAGCAAAGCTCTTCCTGACTCTTTTCATCATCTTCATTACTGACCGGACCTCGCCTTTTGTTCAATAGAGGTAAATATCCAGGTGTACCTGCCTGCGGCCCATCTGGATAATCACACTACGGAGTGAATGGCAGCTTGCCTTCCTGCCGGAATAACCTGTTAAATACCTGACAACGGCCGCAAACCATCCATTTAATTTTTTTTAAACGATCAACAAACCACTGTGGGAGGTGACTACCCCCGAGGTGTAAGCGTTTCAGGGTGTTCCCAGAGTCTCGCAGGCTCGCTTACCTTAATACACAAGCCATAAGGCACTAAAACGCTATGGAATAATCCACAACGTTTTAGTACTCTCACGCCATCTCCTGCCGGGTTTATCCGGGGACAGGGCGCGTTATCTGCAAAATTATTTAACTTCTACGCTACCGCCAACGGCTTCAATCTTACCTTTAATTTCCTCGGCTTCGTCCTTGGAAACACCCTCTTTAACAGGGGTAGGCGTACCTTCAACCAGAGCCTTGGCCTCCTTCAGGCCCAGAGAGGTAATGGCTCTTACCTCCTTTATAACCTGAATCTTTTTCTCACCAACAGCGGTGAGAACTACATCAAACTCGGTTTTCTCAGCTACGGCGGCACCATCACCATCAGCAGCAGCGCCGGCAGCAGCAACCGCTACTGGAGCGGCCGCGCTCACACCGAATTTTTCTTCCATATCTTTAATCATCTCAGAGAGCTCAAGAACACCCATATTTGCAATAAATTCAATTACATCATCTTTAGTTACAGCCATTACACTTCCTCCAAATATTAATTATCTAATTGTTCTTTTTGATCCTTTACCGCCTGCAGCAGATAAACCATCTTCTGTGGAATAGCGTTAAGAACCCGGACAAAACCAGTGGGAACAGCCTGCATAACTGAGAGCATGGTTGCCAACAGGACATCCTTGCCAGGCAGTTTAGACAGGGCAATTATTTCTTCGACACCCAGTGATTTACCGTCCAGGACAGCGGCCTTAATCTGCAACTGCTCGTGGCCTTTGGCAAATTCCGCCAAAGCCTTGGCAGGCCCCACCGGATCGTCAAAAGATAACGTCAGGGCGGTTGTCCCCTGTAAATGCTCGGATAACGTCTCAAACGGAGTCCCGGCAGCCGCTCTTTTCAACAGAGTATTTTTAGACACCTTTACCTCAGAGCCGCATTTCTTTAAAGAAACCCGCAACTCCTCGAAATCGGATACCGTAAGACCGCGATAGTCGGTAAGAATCGCTATCTTAGCCTTGGCTAATTTATCGCTGAGTTCCTCAACGACTGACACCTTATCATCACGATTCAATGCTTTTCACCTCCTTTTCTTCTTGTTGAATTTGACTGAAGAACAGTCGAGGTCGACGGTTTGGATTAGGCTATAACCATGTCTGGGCAGGCCGACAGTCTTAAAGAAAAACCGCCAATTAAACCGGATAAGGAACCTGCTGTCTTCGACTTCAGAACTGCCCGCTATAATTAAAGCCAGGCCTTATAAATAAAAACCTGACCCACACGCAAAACCACCATGACCGTGATCGTATGCGAGCGAGGGTAAACACAGCCCCAGCGGCACTCAATTGGCCGGGGGCTGAAAAAGATAAGTCTGTAGTTAAGCGGCCTTTAGCAGGGTCTTCAATTCTATTGGGTCCAGCTTAATACCGGGCCCCATGGTCGAAGACATGCTGATAGACTTAAAATAAATTCCCTTGGCCGAAGAGGGCTTTAATTGAATAATCTTGCCAATAAAACTTAAAAGATTTTCCCGCAATTTATCAGAGCCGAATGAGATCTTACCGATCATAGCGTGAACAATACCGGACTTATCCACCTTAAAGTCAACCTTGCCTGACTTAATCTCCTGCACAACCCTGGCAACATCAAAGGTAACCGTGCCCAATTTGGCGTTGGGCATCAACCCCCGCGGCCCAAGAACACGACCAATCTTACCAACAGTACCCATCATATCCGGAGTAGCAATTGTCCGATCGAAATCGAGCCAGCCACCCTGGATTTTAGCGACAATATCATCACCTCCGGCAAAATCCGCCCCGGCGTCCAGGGCCTCTTTAACCTTGTCACCTTTGGCAAACACCAGGACTCTCTCGGTTTTCCCAGTGCCGTGCGGCAAGACGTGGCTGCTGCGAATCATCTGGTCGGCATGGCGCGGATCCACCCCAAGGCGAATTGCCAAGTCAACTGATTCGTCAAATTTACCCCGCTTACAGGACAATGAAATTTCCAGAGCGTCATCCAGTTTATACAAGGTTCCAGCTTCAACTTTAGTTAAACTGTCCGTATGTTTTTTCCCTAATTTGGCCATTTTTTACTCCACTTCCACACAACGATTAGATAAATAAAATAGTAACAGGCAACACATCCACGAGAATTGCTGCCGAATAGTTACAACTTATGGGGATTTTTACCTCTACAATAATGCCCTAGGCAGTAATGGTGATACCGCAACTTTTTGCAGTGCCGGATATAATCTGGATGGCGGCATCAATATCATAGGCATTCAAATCCGGCATCTTCAGCTCGGCAATCTCTTTAATCTGCTCCCTTGAGATTGTGGCAACTCTCTCACGCTTGGGATTGCTCGAACCTTTTTTGAGTTTCAAGGCCTTCATAAGCAAGGTTGAAGCGGGAGGAGTCTTGATAATAAAGGAGAATGAGCGATCGGCATAAACCGTAATTACCACCGGCGTCAACATATCTCCCTGGCCTTGCGTCTTGGCATTGAAGGCCTTGCAAAACTCCATTATATTCACGCCATGCTGACCAAGCGCCGGACCAACCGGCGGCGATGGATTGGCCTTGCCGGCGGGAATCTGCAACTTTATATATCCTGTTATTTTTTTTGCCATTTTACTAACTCCTAACCCGGATTGGCCGGATTTATTTTATGAAAGATAACTTGTGACGAGTTGGATAATTATCCCTTTGTGACTTGTATATATTCGAGCTCGACCGGAGTTTCCCGGCCAAAGATGCTGACCATAACCCTAACCCGGCCCTTATCAGGGAAAACGCCATCAACCACACCCTGAAAATTCGCAAATGGGCCGTCGGTAACCCGCACGGGATCGCCTATTTCAAATGAGACCTTAGGTTTGGGTTTCAAAGCGCCATCTTTAATTCTGCCAATAATCTTGTCGGCCTCCGCATCGGACAAAGGCTGCGGATGCAGGTCATCGCCAATGAACCCTGATATCTTCGGGGTATCAATAACCGTATGCCAGGTATCATCATTCAATTCCATATGGATCATGATATAGCCGGGGAAAAACTTAACGGAAGACGTTTTTCTTTGTCCCTTGGTCATTTCTACAACCTGTTCAGTGGGAATCAGAATCTCAGCAAACAACTCTTCCTGAGACGCTTGACGAATTCTCTCTTCCAGGGTAATTTTGGCCTTCTCTTCAAAAGCAGAATATGTATTTACTATGTACCAACGCAGTGCCATAAATTTTCCTAGTTTTATTACTTCAGGACAGAGCCAATTATTTTGCCCAACACCAGATCAACCGAGCCTAAATAAAGAGAAATAAGCATTACAAAAACGACCATAACACCGCACGCCCCAATGGTATGTTTTTTGTCAGGCCAGGTAATTTTGCCAAACTCACTCTTCACATCAGCATAAAATTCTTTAACCTGTTTGATGCTGAATTTACTACCGCTCTCGGAATCCTGAGCCAGCCTTCCCTTAACCTTACCGTTTTGTGCCATAGTATCCGCCTATTTGCTTATTGTGTCAATAATATCGCAATATGAATTGGCAGGCCAGGAAGGATTCGAACCCTCAACCCTCGGATTTGGAGTCCGATGCTCTACCGTTAGAGCTACTGGCCTGTACAGTTCACCACCGCTCTGCGCAAATATTAATGACCTGCAGCCCTATTTGGTTTCTTTGTGGATGGTGTGGGTACGACAGAAACGGCAATATTTTTTCAACTCAAGTTTCTGCGGAGTCTTACGTTTATTCTTGGTAGTGGTGTAATTACGCTGCTTGCACTCCGTACACCCCAAGGTGATGATATCTCTCATTTTTATGCCTGTATCATTTATATAAACAATCTATTTTAACAAAAACCGACTAGACGAACCCGCCTCCAGACGGACGACCAAGAACAAATGCCGTAACTTTTTATTGAATCCTTACCCTATATTGAATCCCTACCCTATGGCAGTTGTAACTATTCAGCGTGATGCCTAAAAAGTAACGATAACCCCAGAGCGTAACTATTCAATAACCTCGTTAATAACACCGGCACCAACTGTGCGGCCGCCCTCTCTAATCGCAAAGCGCAGTCCCGCATCCATGGCGATGGGCGTAATCAAAGCCCCTTCGACTGAAACATTATCGCCGGGCATAACCATCTCAACCCCTTCAGGTAATGTAACTATACCGGTCACATCCGTAGTCCGAAAATAAAACT
>JAADIV010000109.1 GCA_013151175.1 Deltaproteobacteria bacterium
TTATCGGTAGGATACCGGGTAAACTCCCGCCAGGCCACCCAATTTCGTATATGGGCAACAGGGATACTCAGAGAGTACATCATCAAAGGCTTTGCCATGGATGATGCACGGCTCAAAAACGGCAAATTTTCCGGACAGGATTATTTCAGAGAACTACTTGAAAGAGTTCGTTCAATCCGTACCAGTGAACGGCGGATATACCAACAGATTACCGATATCTTCGCGGAATGCAGTATTGATTATGATCCAAAATCAGAAATTACAACGAACTTTTATGCTCTGGTACAAAATAAGTTTCATTATGCCATTGCCGGACAAACTGCGGCAGAAATAATCTATTCCAAAGCTGATAAAGACAAACCCTTTATGGGAATGAAAACTTGGAAAAATGCACCGGACGGAAGAATATTAAAATCAGATACGGTTATTGCGAAAAATTACCTTAAAGAAGAAGATATCAAAAAATTGGAAAGAAGTGTATCTGGCTATTTTGACTATATTGAACGATTGATTGAAAACAGAACAACTCTTACTATGGAAGGGCTTGCTGAATCCGTAAATAAATTTTTAGAATTTAATGCTTATGATATCCTTGAAGGAAAAGGGAAAATTTCTCATAAAAATGCTAAACGGAAAGCTTTTGCTGAATATGATGAATTCAACAAAATTCAGAAGATCGAGTCCGACTTTGATAAAGAGATAAAAAAATTAATGAATAAAAAGACAAAACAAAAATGAAATTAAAATTTAAACAACAAGCTCATAATAGGGCCAAGTCTCATTTTGACCTTTATTGTCATGTCCGGTTCCATAAGCCAGGCAGACCTCTCTTTTGATTTTCCCCATATCAGGAGCGAGTTGTATGGATTCTTGAATCGGCCGCGAAAAAGCTGGCCGTCAAGTCAAAGCCATGAAGACGATTATACCGTTGGGTATAGACCCCTCGTAACGGTCTGCTCATGACTGTTGACGCTAATGCGTGCGAGAAATAATAAAGGTCAAAATGAGATTTGACCCCTTTTTTTCTTCGTGATATAAAAGACAATATAACAAGTAACCAACTTTAGGTTAAGAGCGCCCTGTGACAGAGGAGAACATGAATCAAGCCGCCCCCTGGGCCGGCCAATTTGGTCTGACCCAAAATCCCTTTAAGGATAATATTGATACCGGCCTTTTTTTCCGTACCGGCCAGCACGAAGACGCAGCCCTGAAAATTAGAATAGGCCTGGAGGATAAGCATGCTGTTATCCTGTTGTCTGGTACTTCTGGTACGGGTAAGACCCTGGTCTCGCAGGTGGCTCTGCGGGCCATGCATAACTCAAGGTACCAACCGGTTCTGGTTCTGGCTTATCCCGGTATGAGCCGGGCCGGCTTGTTGGCTGCCATTCTGGCGGAATTAAATGTGGCGGCGGCCCGTTTTGTCCATGACCGTCTGCAACAGATTCAGGATGAGGCGCTAGAATTACACCGGCGGCGCCGGCGGCTGGTGATTATTATTGATGAGGCCCATTTCCTGAGGGCCGATGCCCTGCATATCCTGCGAACCTTATCCAACCTGGAGACGGAGCGCGAAAAGCTGGTTACCGTCCTGTTGGTTGCTGAGCAGTCTTTGATAAGGCGGCTGCGGGCGCCGTCCTACGCCGCCTTGCGCGGCCGCATCACCTTTGCCATTACCCTCATGCCTCTGGATCGTAACGATCTGGAACAATATATTAAATATCGTCTGTTAAAATGTGGCGGGGCGGCGGATATCCTCTCACCGGCAGTTTACGATCTGCTCTACGAAAAGAGCGGCGGTATTCCCCGGGCGGTTAACCGTCTATTATACGGCGCCTTTATTGAGGCTCTGGCCGCCGGTCATGATGGTGTTGGTGTGGCGATGGTGGCGGTGGCGGCGCAAAAATTGGCGGCAATCAATGGGTAAGGTCAGTCGTCTGCGTCTGGCTGATGAGGAGAAATGCTCCGGGGCGGTTGGCTCCGGGGTTGATGATACGGAAATTGCCGCCCTGGCCGGGGATGCCGCCGGCAGCAAATTTGAGCTGGTAACGGAATTCAAGCCGGCCGGCGATCAGCCGCAGGCCATCGAATTACTGGTGCAGGGGCTAGCCAAGGGGGTTAAAGGTCAGGTGCTTTTGGGTGTTACCGGCTCCGGCAAGACCTTCACCGTGGCGCAGGTAATCAGCCGCAGTCAGCGTCCCGCCCTGATTCTCGCCCCTAACAAGACCCTGGCGGCGCAGCTTTACTCCGAATTTAAGGAACTTTTCCCGCATAACGCCGTTGAGTATTTCGTCAGCTATTACGATTATTATCAGCCGGAGGCCTATATCCCGCAGTCCGACACCTATATCGAAAAGGACTCGGCCATTAACGACGCCATTGACAAGATGCGTCATGCCGCCACCCATGCCCTGCTCACCCGCCGGGATGTGATTATTGTCGCCAGCGTTTCCTGTATTTACGGTTTGGGTTCCCCGGATGAATATCTGGGCATGACCCTGCCTTTGCAAAGGGGGGCGGAGTGTTCGCGGGAGGATTTGCAGCGCCGTCTGGTTCATATGCTCTATGAACGTAACGATATATCCTTTCATCGCGGCACGTTCCGAGTGCGGGGCGATGTTCTGGAGATCTTTCCGGCTTACGAGGACGAGCAGGCCGTTCGGGTAGAGATGTTCGGCGATACCATTGAGGCAATTCGGCTGATTGATCCCCTGCGGGGGATGGTTTTGGCTGAAGTGGCGGAATTGACGATATTTCCCGGCAGCCATTTTGTTACCTCCAAAGAGCGGCTGCAAATTGCCATCAGAGGGATCAAGACGGAGCTGGTTAACCGTCTCCAGGAGCTACGGGCGGCGCGTCAGCTGCTCGAGGCTCAACGTCTTGAGCAGCGTACTGAATTTGATTTGGAGATGATGGCGGAGCTGGGTTATTGTAACGGCATTGAGAACTATAGCCGTCATCTTACCGGCCGCCGTCCCGGTGAGCCGCCGCCCACCTTATTGGATTATTTTGATGATTTTGTCCTTTTTATCGATGAGAGCCATATATCCGTGCCGCAGGTGCGGGGGATGTATAAGGGGGATCGTTCCCGCAAAAAGACCCTGGTGAACTTTGGTTTCCGGTTGCCTTCGGCCCTTGATAACCGACCTCTGCGTTTTGCAGAATTTTACGCGCGTCTGCGTCAGATTGTTTATATCTCGGCCACCCCCGGTGATTATGAAATTGAGGAATCCCAGGGGCGGATAGTCGAGCAGATTATTCGGCCCACCGGCCTGATGGATCCGGAAATAGAGGTACGACCGGCCGACACCCAGGTGGATGACCTGTTAGAGGAAATTCGGCTGCGCGCCGCCCGTTCAGAGGCGGTTCTGGTAACCACTCTCACCAAACGGATGGCGGAGGATTTAACGGACTATTATGAAAACCTGGGGGTGGCGGTGCGCTATCTCCACTCCGATATCAAAACCCTGGATCGGGTGGATTTGATCCGTGATTTGCGGCGGCAGGAGTTTAATGTTCTGGTGGGGATCAATCTTCTTCGTGAGGGTCTGGACATTCCAGAGGTCTCCCTGGTGGCCATTCTGGATGCCGACAAAGAGGGATTTTTACGCAGCGAACGTTCCCTAATCCAGACCTGTGGCCGGGCCGCCCGGAATGTCAATGGCCGGGTGATTATGTATGCCAATAAGATTACCGGTTCTATGCGTTATACCATTGAAGAAACGAAACGCCGCCGCCAGATTCAGGCCGGCTATAACCGTCTCCACGGGATTACGCCGACGACCATTAAATCGAAGATCAAGGATATTACTGCCACGGTTTATGAACATGATTATGCCACAGTGAGCTTAAAGGCGGCGGAAGATGAGCCGCGTTACACGAGCCGGGCCGGTATTAGTAAGGAAATTAAACTATTAACCAAAGAGATGCATGCCGCTGCCGCCGAGCTAGCCTTTGAGGAGGCCGCCGGTTTACGCGACCGGATTAAGCATTTACGGGAGGCGGAACTTGGTCTGGCCGATTTTAGCTAAAATATAAATATTCTGATCTTGTTTGGATTTTTGCGGGCAAAATTTGGCTCAAGGGTTATTTTAGACGCCGGTGAGATGACAGCTTAAAAATAAAGGAGGAAAAATGGAAAAGTTAAGTGTGAAAGGATTAGCCGTTGGCATTGGCGCTTCATGGGCTTTTTGTATGTTGTTTGCCGGTTGGGCCGCCATATTTGGCTGGTCTGCAAAATTCGTTGCTGTAATGTCTTCAGTTTATATTGGCTTTAAACCGACATTTTTAGGCGGTATTATTGGGGCTTTATGGGGATTTATCGATGGGGCAACAAGCGGGGTGATAATTGCCGTAATTTATAACGCAGTCACAAAAAAGAAATAATTTTTGTAACTATTCAGCCTAACAACCGGTGGCCGATCTCCGTTTTGGTGATATCGATCTTTGTCTTGCCGGATAATTCACCGATTATGCTAACTAAAATATCCCTTTTTATTGTGCCGGTATTGTACGCCATCCTGACTAAAATCCTTTTTGCCACCTGCAGGGTGCGGCGATATGGGCGGCAACATTATGACGGGTTGTTGCTGCGGCAACAACCATTTGTCGCCGCCTTCTGGCATTATTCAATTTTTTGTACAATGCAGTTGATTGAGGGCCGTGAGTGGGTGGCCATGGTGAGTGGCAGTGCGGATGCCGAGTATGTCGCAAAATTGCTGAACCGCATGGGCCTGTCCACGGTACGGGGTTCACGCGGCAAGGGCGGTCTGCGGGCTCTGCGGCAGATGGCGGCGTTTATGGCGGCGGGTAAAAAGGCGGCTATTGTGGCCGATGGCTCCCAGGGCCCGGCTCTGCGGGTACAGGCTGGGGCGATTTATCTGGCTAGCAGAACCGGGGCGCCGATTTTGCCCTTCGCTTGGGGGGCGGATCGCTATTGGTCTTTTCATAGCTGGGATAGGACGGTGTTGCCCAAGCCCTTTGCCCGCCTGGCGCTCTTCTATGGCGAACCTATGTATGTACCGGCCAAGCTGCGGGCCGCTGATTTGGAGGCCTGCCGTCTGCAATTGGAAGAACGTCTGGGTGAATTGTATAGCCGGGCCTGGGGCTGTTTTGGCGTAGAACAGCATTGAATCTAATTTGGCTGATTGCCATTTATATGATACACTTGCCGTTGACTTGCTCTTGGGCGGCGGGATGGGAAAAGTTTTTCATTAAGTCGAGATAACGCCATGCATGATAAAAAAATATTGCTGATTGGCCTGGAAAAGGTGTTTGCCGGCACTCTGACTGTCGCCCTGCGGGAGCGTGGGGCAGAGGTTGACTGTCTTGGGGGCGAGACCATTGATTTGCCCGGTGGGGCCTATGATGTCCTGTTGATTGACGTGGTGGCCGATCTTGCTTTGATTAAGCGCTTAAAATCAGTAAGCCCGGACACCTGGGCGGTTATTATGGCTGATACGGCAACGGTGCCGTCGCCGGCAGACATTATACGTCTTGGCGGTGATGATTATTTTATGAAATCCCGTGATGTGGGCTATCTCTTATTACGCCTTGGCCACTGTCTGCGATATTTAACCAGCCGGCAAGAGATGTTGGCTCAACATGACCAGTTAGAGAAAGAGATCGCCGCCAAAAATGCCGCCAAGGAGGAGTTGCGTCAGCGCCTGATCTTCTATCAAACCCTGATGAATGCCGGCAGCAGCCCCCTTTACGTTGTGGATATAAACGATTTTACGGTTAAGTGGGCCAACCGGGCCTGTTATTTCCACAACGATTATGAGGGCAGAACCTGTCACCAGCTCACCCATGGCCGGGATACCCCCTGTAATGGTGCCAATGACCCCTGTACCATCGCTGAGATTAAAAAAACCGGTAAATCGGTGGTCGTGGAGCACACGCATATTGATGATCGGGGTAAAGAAACAATAGTCGAGGTGCATTCCTCTCCCATCTTCGCAGACGATGGCAAACTCATCCAGGTTGTTGAAAACTGTATTGATATTACCGAACGTACGCAATTGCAAAGTCAGCTGCGCCATGCCCAAAAAATGGAGTCAATTGCCACCATGGCGGCGGGTATCGCTCATGATTTCAATAATATCCTGACAGTTATTCTGGGCTTTTCAGATTTGGCACATTCGTTACTTGAGGATGATAATGAATTAAAGGCATATCTGTTGGAGGTGATTAAAGCCGGACGGCGGGCCCGCGCCCTGATCGCTCAGATTCTTTCCTTCAGCCGGGGGAAGGAGTTGGCCAAACAGCCGGTTCTGCTTAATCCCATTGTCAAGGAGACGGTGAAGCTCTTGAAGGCCTCTCTGCCTTCCACCATCGAGTTACGCTTTAATATTGATCCTGAATGCGGCATGGTTATGGCCGAACCGACCCAGATTCACCAGGTATTGATGAATCTATGCAGTAATGCCTTTCAGGCCATGGAGTCTGAGGGCGGGACGCTAGAGATCAATATGGAACGGCTTACCATTGACGAGAAGGGGGTGGCGGCTGCCCCTAGCCTGCGGCCTGGGGTGTATATCTGTCTGCGGGTCATTGATAACGGGCCAGGGATGGATCCGTTTACCATGGACAGGATTTTCGAACCATATTTTACTACCAAGGCGCAAGGACAGGGTGGGCCGGGCAGTGGTCTTGGCCTGTCAGTGGCCCATGGTATTATCAACGCTCATAAGGGCGTAATTATGGTGTCCAGTAAATTGGGCCAAGGGTCGGTCTTTTCCATATATCTGCCGGAAATAGCCATGGAGATGGAGACGGATCAGCAGGTGGGTCTGCCAGTTGCGGGTGGTGGTGATGAGCATATAATCTTTGTTGATGATGAGGGCTCGATTGCCGGACTGGGCAAAAAAATATTGGAGAAACTAGGCTATAAGGTGACAGTATTTACGGACAGTATCAAAGCCCTGGCCGCTATCAAATCGGCCCCCGATAAATTTGATATATTGGTCAGCGATCTTACCATGCCCCACCTCACTGGTCTTGGTCTGGCCAGAGAAATCAAGCAGGCGGATATTAAGCTGCCGGTTATTATAATTTCCGGTTATAGTTTGGATCGGAATCTGGCCGATGAGGCCGCTAAATATGGGGTGCGGGCTGTGCTAAAAAAGCCGTTTGAATATGAGGGTCTGGCGCAAAGCATCAGGGAAGCCCTGACGGCGGCGGCCTGATTTTGGCCGGTTGTTGACAAAAAGCGAAAAAACTTGGCGGGAAATATATGGATGAGAAAAAGTTGCAGGCGGTGATTCAAAATAAGGTGCAGACGAAATTGTCGCCCCTTCTGGCTCGTTATAACGCCGATTCCTCTGATTTACAGGCAATGTTGAAGTGGAAACCTATTGTTCTGATCCTGGGCAATTACTCCTCCGGTAAATCAACCTTTATTAATGAGTTGGCGGGTCGGGAAGTGCAGAGAACCGGACAAGCCCCCACAGACGATGCATTTACTGTTATCACCGCGCCGGATAAAGGGAACAATGAGGCCGATATACCCGGCGCCAACCTGGTAAATGACGAACGACTGCCATTTACCGGTTTCAAGGCTTTTGGCGAGCAGTTTATTGCCCATTTCCGGATGAAAACCATCGCCGTGCCCACAAACGATACCGCGAACATTGCGGCCTTTACTGATTTTGCTTTAATTGACAGTCCGGGTATGCTGGATTCGGTGTCAGAGAGGGATCGTGGTTATGACTATTCGGCAGTGGTGAAAGAATTTGCCAAATTGGCTGATTTGATCATTCTGATGTTTGATCCGCTAAAGGCCGGCACTATTCAGGAAACCTACAACACCATCCGTAATACCCTGCCGGAGGCCACAGGGGAAGACCGGATCGTTTTTGTTATGAGCCGCATTGACGAGTGTGACAATCTGGCCGATCTAGTACGTTCCTACGGCACCTTGTGTTGGAATTTATCGCAGATGACCGGCCGCAAGGACATTCCGCGCATATATCTCACTTACGCACCCTCGCTAGCCATGGCCTCAGATGAATTGGCAGTCTGGGCTACGGAAAGGGAAGAGCTTAAGCAAAGGATAAGGAAGGCGCCGGGGCTTAGGGTCAGTCATGTTCTTCAGAATGTGGACAAACAGACCCAGGAGCTTCATCTCATCGCCGAGGCCATGTGGAGCTTTGCCCAGGGCGGCAAAAAGATATTAGCGCAAACCTTTAAAAGGACGATGCTTGGCGGCGGGCTTTGTTTTTTATTTCTGGATATGATTAGCAGGGCACTGTACGGTTTTCCGCATCGTACCTTTTTTGACTCTCTGCTGTCCGGTATGGTGGAACCGCCGCAATTTATCATCCCGTTGGCCAGTTTCAGCCTTGTTACCTGTTTGGGAACGCTGTGGTTCCTGAAATGGCAGCTACCCCGCTATTTGCGGCGTTGCCGGCAGAAACCGGAGGCACTGGTTGTCCTGGATACGGCCTATCGCAAAAATGTTTGGGGACTGGTGCGTGGTAATGTGGAGGGATTATTAGCCAAGGCGAAGCTGAATGATCTAT
>JAADIV010000169.1 GCA_013151175.1 Deltaproteobacteria bacterium
TTCTCCTACCTATACTTGGCGTCATCCCTGTTCGGCACCGATGATCTGAAAATCAAAGAACAAAAAATAAAGGCACGCGTCAAAGAGGTGGAAGCCAAACGCGGCAACGCCGAGGAAAACGCCAAGAAGCTTTACGATGAGTTGCAGCAAGACAAAGAGATGATGCGAAAGCGACTGGCGGAGAAAAATAAGACCGTGTAGCTGTTCAGCCCAGTTCCCCTATATCATATAGAAGTCGTGCCGCTCCCACCACCCCCAGGGGGATGCAGAAGAACTGTATAAATGGGATGGCTAGCACACAAAAGATGCCCAGACCGAAACCACTCATTGAGGCGGGGTGTCTGCAGATGATCCGCCACTGCTGCCGGAAAGTCAGACGCCGACGCGTAAACACATAGCCGTTATATTCCAACACCAGAAACAAGGCCGTCCAGACCACCGACAGGGCCGGATACAGGGCGGTTCCCAGAACCGGTACCAGTTGCAGGAGCAATAAGGCTAGCATCCCGGCCATAAATACGGCAATTTTTTTCAACTCAACGGCCCAGACACGCACGGTATCCTGCCAAAATATCTTCCAAACGAAAGGCTCGTCCTTAACAACCCCGTTCAATAATCCTGCTGTCCGTTCAGACAACACGTCATTAAAGGGTGAAGCGACCAGGCTGCCAATAACCGCGAAGCTGAAAAAGACTAGCGTCATGATAACCAATACGGCGGCGACCAGGACAAAATAATGCAGGATCAGCCAATACCAGGCATCTCCTTGCGGCAGCCGGGCCATGACCAGGGCCTGGAAAGAACTCAAACTAAAATAAACCACCAGGGTAAAAACCAGGACATTAATCAAAAAAGGCAGGACGGCAAATTTGTACAGACTGCGGTTTCGATGCAAAAACGCGATGGAATTAAATGGATAAAAAAAGCCCCTGGTAAATTTGGCAATTCGATTTTTGGCCGTCATGTAAAAGTCCTAAAAACCCGTCTTTGTCACCCAGAGGCTCCCTGGCAATAGTTCATGAAAACCGCGCAGACTATCTGGCACAGCGTATAATAAACGGGGACGAATTTCTCTTATTTGTACCCCGCTCATACGCTTTTACAACGTTCGTAACTCTTAATCAGGCGCCGCCCTTTGGTTTTGAATTGATGCGAATCGAAACGCCTGTCGGATTAAATTGCAGTATTTCGACTCGCATGACCTTCATTGCCATATTTTGCAGTGAGTTTGCAAGACTCTGCGCTACCCCCTCATACTCCACCCGGAGCAGACTCGCCTTGTCGGCGCTGAAAGACAATTGGTACACCTTTTTCACCCCTTTGATCGCCTTAAGCCCTTCCTTAAAACGAGTGAGAGTGCGATAATCAGCCCCTTCCACAGAGAGATTAATTAAAGAAACTACAACAGAAGAATTTGTTGCCTTTATTTGCGATCCCGCTGATATCTTCCCGGCACATCCGGCCAATCCAACAGTCAACGTAATCAACACAATTGTCAAAGCCATTTTCATCATGAATTTAAGATCCTCTTTTATCCAAAACATTAATCTGATTGCTACCGAATCCTAACCAACAGTAGTTACTTATTTGGGAGAAAATTGTCAACCCAATATAATAAATTTTGGATGGCAGCGTGGACAACATAAAGGTCTTGGTCATTGGAAATTGCCGCATCCCAGAAAAAAGGTTCTTGAGAATAACTTTGACAAAGAGTAACATTTTGCACCGTTGTTGAGATTGGGGTTTAAAAGCCCCGCAGTATTCCGCATTCACAATATGGACCGGATCCGCCCTATGCCCACGATAATCAAAAATATGCTGATTAAACTAATGAGAAACGCCGCCGGGCGCTATTCTCAGGAGGCCAGGCTCAGTAAAGCCAAAAGTCCGGCTGACCCCCTGCTTATGTTCACAGACTGGTTTGCCCTCGCCCGAAAGATTGATCCGGAACGCTACAATGCCATGACCCTGGCCACCGCTGCTCCCACAGCCGCGCCATCAGCCAGAATGGTTCTCTTGAAGGATTTTGATGCCCGTGGCTTCGTCTTTTTCACCAATTATGCTAGCCGCAAAGCGCAGGAATTGAGCGCCAATCCACAGGCGGCCCTGGTATTCTGGTGGAAAGAGATCTACCGCCAGGTACGGATTGAAGGGCGGATAGAAAAACTCGACCAGGCCACCTCCGATGCCTATTTTCACAGCCGGGCCAGGGGCAGCCAGTTGGGGGCCTGGGCCTCCAGACAAAGCACGGTGCTGACCAACCGGGCCGAGTTGAAAGGGCATTTGGCCCGTTACCGGGACAAATTCAAGGGGCGGGACGTGCCGCGGCCGCCGTTCTGGGGCGGCTTCCGTCTCATCCCCACGACCATTGATTTCTGGCAGGGCCGCCAGGATCGCCTCCACGACCGTCTACGTTACAGCCTGGAGGACAGTGGCGAGTGGCATCTGGAACGGCTCTCGCCATGAGCGGTACGACAACGATCGCACGCGCCAAAAACTCAGAGGTAACATTCCCCAATCATGTCATTTAAAAAATCATTATTTAACCCTGACGATTTTACCCTGACCTTTGAACTGGTGCCAAACCGGGGCGGCAGCGGCAAGGGGCAGAACCGTATCCTGAACCTAGCCCGGCAGGCGGCGGTTGACGGCCGCCTCAAAGCCGTCAGTATTACCGAAAATGCCGGCGGCCATCCAGCCCTGTCCCCGGAGGTATTGGGCCTTGAGATTCAGGACATGGGGCTGCCGGTAATCAGCCATTTTTCCTGCAAGGACAAAAACCGCAACCAAATGGAGAGCCTGCTCTTCGGCTGGGACAGAGCGGGCCTGCGCAGCCTGCTCGTCCTGTCAGGCGACTATCCGCAGCAGGGCTATCTGGGAAAACCCAAGCCGGTATTTGACCTTGATTCCGTCCAGGCCCTGGATCTCATCAGCCAGATGAACAGGGGCAGCACCAAGGGGAATCCCAAGATAGAAAACTGCAAATTCCAGCCCACCTCATTCCTGAAGGGGGTAGCGGTATCGCCCTTTAAGATACTGCCGCAGGAATTAATCATGCAGTACGCCAAATTGCACCGAAAGGTGGCAGCAGGCGCCGATTATATTATTACCCAGTTGGGTTTTGATGCCCGTAAATTTCAGGAAATTCTCTTATATTTGGAGATGCACGACCTCAAGCTGCCGGTATTGGGCAATGTGTTCATCCCCAACCTTGCCGTGGCAAAACTGATGCACCGGGGCGATATCCCCGGCTGCATAATCACCGATGAACTCTATGAGCAAATACTGCGCGAGGCAAAATCCGCCGATAAGGGCAAAAAGGCCCGTCTCATCCGGGCCGCCAAGCTCCTGGCCATCCTCAAGGGCCTGGGATACGCCGGCGCTCATATTGGCGGCCCCGGCCTGACATTTGCTGATCTTGAGTTGGTAATGAACGAGGCCGTGGCCAGAGAAGACGCCTGGCGCGACCTACTGCCGGATATGGCGTACTGGCCCAAAGACGGCTGTTATCTCTTCCAGGCCGATCCGCGCAGCGGCCTTAATCTGCCAACGCCTTTAACAGCAAAAAAGCCGGTAAAGTCCGCCAATCTTTCCTATCACCTCTCACATTGGGTTCACCAAACCTTTTTTGAGCCGCAGGGGACCTTCTACACGGCGGCGAGTAAAGCCTGTCTGGGGTTGGAGCGGGCCGGTCACGAAAATTGTTTGCGCAAATTTGAATATCTGATCAAGTTGGCCCTCTTTGACTGCCAAAATTGCGGCGACTGCCGCCTTGCCGACCTGGCCTACCTCTGCCCGCAGTCCGGCTGCGCCAAATTCATGTTAAACGGCCCCTGCGGCGGCAGCCGCGATGGTTGGTGCGAGGTCTATCCACAACGCAAACGCTGTTTTTGGGTGCTGGTATATAACCGTCTGCAGGCCCAGGGCCTGGCAGAGTCCCTGCGAACCGGCTTTCAGCCGCCAAGAGACTGGCGCCTGAATGAATCATCGTCATGGCTGAGTTTCTTCAAAAAACAAAACAATTCGGTTTAAAAGGCCTTTCCCATCCTGTAAAAAAGAGGTATCGTACTTCCTTTTTTTCCCCTAATCTAAAGTATTAAGGAGACAATTCATGCACGATGAATCAGGCCGGCCCCGTGAAGAATGCGGATTGTGCGGAATCTTCGGACATCAGGATGCGGCCAAACTTACCTATTTCGGCATATACGCCTTACAGCACCGGGGCCAGGAAAGCGCTGGTATTGCGGCCTCAGACAATGGTTCAATCAGCGAGCATAAGGCCATGGGCCTAGTCTCGGAGATCTTCAGCGAAGACCATTTGCAGGAGTTGGCCGGCGACCTGGCAATAGGACACGTCCGCTACTCCACCACCGGCTCTTCAGACATTGTCAACGCCCAACCCTTCACCGCCTCACACCAGGGCAACTCTTGGTCAATGGCCCATAACGGTAATCTGATCAACACCCGGCAGTTACGGGACGAGCTGGAAGATAAGGGGGCGATTTTTCAATCATCCACGGATAGCGAGGTGGTTGTCCATCTCCTGGCCCATAACGCTCATGCGGGCTTTGAAAAATCATTACTGAACACCTTCGCCAAATTGAAAGGCGCTTATTCCATCCTCCTGATGACCCGTGACCAGTTGATTGCCGTGCGCGACCCCTACGGTTTCCGGCCCCTCTGCCTGGGAAGACTGAAGAACGGCGGCTATATTGTTGCCTCTGAGACCTGCGCCCTGGATCTTGTGGAGGCCACGTATATACGGGACATCGAACCGGGTGAAATTCTGATTATTGACAAAGATGGGCTGCGTACCATCTCGCTGCCGGTCAATCACTCTCCCCGGCTCTGCATCTTCGAGTATGTCTATTTCGCCAGACCGGACAGCAATATTTTTGGTCTGAACGTCTATAGCTGCCGGAAACGCATGGGGGCCATTCTGGCCAGAGAATGTCATATTGACGCCGATTTCATCATGCCCTTCCCCGACTCCGGCAATTACGCCGCCATCGGCTACTCGCAGACCGCCGACATCCCTCTGGAAATGGGGATGATTCGCAACCATTATGTGGGCCGGACATTTATCCAGCCGACCCAGTCCATGCGTGATTTCAGTGTGCGGGTTAAACTTAATCCTGTCCGGCCGCTGCTCAAAGGCAAGCGGGTAATAATCATGGAAGATTCAATTATTCGCGGCACCACAGGCCGCAGCCGGGTTAAGGCCCTGCGTGACGTTGGCGCCAAAGAGGTGCATATGGTGATTAGCTGCCCCCCGACCCGTTTCCCATGTTTTTACGGCATTGATTTCCCCACAGACAGTCAACTCATCGCCGCCAGGAACTCCGTGGAGGAGATCAGGGTGTCTCTGGGGCTTGATTCCCTGCAATATCTCAGCCTGGACGGTCTGGTTGAGTCCACGGGTATGCCCAAGAGCAGTTTTTGCATGGCCTGTTTCAACAACGACTATCCGGTGCCGCCCGATCCCCAATTCACCAAATTGGCTTTTGGCAAATAGCGGCGATGACCATTTCCCTGGCAAAAGAGGTATTAAAGATAGAGGCTGAGGGCATTCTCGCTATGCGTGAACGCCTTGCTGACGGCTTCAAACAGGCGGTTTCCCTGATAATGGCCTGCCCAAGCCGGGTGATTATCACCGGTATAGGCAAATCAGGACTCATCGGCCAAAAGATTGCCGCCACCTTAAACAGCACCGGCACCTCCTCATTTTTTCTCCATCCGGTGGAGGCCATGCACGGCGATCTGGGCATTGTCGATGCCGGCGATGTAATTCTGGCAATCTCCAACAGCGGGGAGACCACCGAGGTAAATATGCTGTTGCCGACCTTCAAAAAAAGGGGAAATCAGGTAATTGCCATGACCGGCAATATCCACTCGTCTCTGGCCCAGGCGGCCCAGGCTGTCCTGGACGTGGGGGTAGCGAGAGAGGCGTGTCCATTGGGCTTGGCGCCAACCGCCTCCACCACCGCCACCCTGGCCATGGGCGATGCCCTGGCCGTGGCCCTTCTCCAATTAAAGGATTTTAAGGCCAGTGACTTTCGGAAAAATCATCCCGGCGGCAGTCTGGGGGAGCGTCTCAAAACCAATGTTGCCAGGGTCATGATTACCGGCGGCCAGGTGCCGGCAATCGCGGGGACGGCTTCCCTGCGGGCGGCAATTAATGTCTTAAATGACAAGAATATGGGGGCCGTCCTGATTGTCTCGCCGACCAGACAAATAATAGGTATTCTTACCGATGGCGATATTCGCCGAATTATGGTTAAATCACCGGGCGTTTTTGAGATGCCGGTAGAGGAAGTAATGACGACGTCACCCAAAACAATTACCGCTGACTCGCTGGCGGCCGATGCCTTGAGTATTATGCAGCGCCACGAGGTAACCGTTTTGCCGGTGGTGGATGAGCAGCGCACGCTCATTGGCATCCTCCATCTTCACGACCTTCTTGGTAAGGGTGAATTCAGGCTGCTAATATAGTAACTGCTCACAGGGTACCGAAGCTTCTTCGTTATCGCCCTGCTCACGTACAGGGAGTACGCTTCGCAGGACGGTGCCTCGCATCTCCGGCACCCTGCAAGCAGTTACATTCAGTGTGGTTATTTGCTAATTACGGGCATTTAGCTTAATTGTTAATTTTAGGCATTTCGCTGAATAGATATTATAGATATAGACCAAAAATGAGAGGAATTTCATGGGAATTACCAGTAAGGAAATTAATTCTTCGTTCAGTAAACAGGTAAGCGGCACTCACGGCGGCCAATGGATTAACCGCTGTTTTTCCTGCGGTGCCTGTAGCGGGGCCTGCCCGGTCAGCCAGGCCATCCCCGATTTTGATCCCCGTAAAATAATCCACATGATCCGTATGGGGTTAAAGGACAGGCTGCTGTCTTCCGACCTCCTCTGGTACTGCTCCAGATGCCGCGCCTGTGTGCCTGTCTGTCCGCAGAATGTGGGATTTGCCGACATCATGCGGGCCTTGCGTAATATTGCCGTGCAGGAAGATTATATAGACGAGCAGGAGCTGAAGGATAAGGGCAAAATTGCCTGGGTTGAGGGCGATAAGTGCGTCTCCTGCCTCACCTGCGTCCGGGTCTGCCCTTGGGCAATCCCCAAGATGAACGCCCAGGGCGTTGCCAGTATCAACCCCCAAAAATGTCGGGCCTGCGGCATATGCGTTGGTGAATGCCCGGCCCAGGCCATCCAGTTAAACGTGGCCGAAGATGAGGTATTATTGGCCGCTTGCGGCACAGAGTAAGGAGATTTTATGAGTTTCATCCCAAATATTCAGGCCTTCTGCTGTCACTACACCTCCCAACAGACCTGCGCCGCAGATGGCGGCGGTCTGCTGGAAGACGGCTTCCCAGCCAATATCACCATTAACAGGCTGGCCTGCGGCGGCAAGTTGCAGGTTTCGGCGTTACTCACAGCCTTTGAGAATGGCGCTGACGGCGTCTATGTCGTGGGCTGTCCGCCGGACGAATGCCATAATGTAATGGGCAGTCAAAGGGCCGCTAAAAAGGTGCTGGCCGTCAAAAAGGCCCTGGCAGAGCTTGAAGTGGAGCCGGAAAGAATCGAGATGTTTCACCTGCCGAGAGGCCTGAGTCCTGAATTCATCACCGTTGGCAAAAAGATGGCCAGGCAGATAAAAGACCTGGGGCCATGCCCATTTAATGGAGACAACAAATGATTATCGCCAAACGTAAACCGGTTGCGGAAATTGTGGATATGGTCAAGGAATATGACCGGGTTCTGGTTCTTGGTTGCAGCGGCTGTGTTTCCGTCTGTTCCGCCGGCGGCGCCCGCGAGGTTGAGATTATGGCGTCTCTCCTGCGGTTGGGCTGCCAAAAAGCGGGTAAGGAACTTAAAACCATCGAAGGCACATTGGTACGCCAATGTGATAAGGAATATATCGATTCTCTGGACGACTGGGACGGCCAATACGATGCCATCGTCTCCATGGCCTGCGGTGTTGGCGTGAACTTCATCGCCAACCTGCGGCCCACAGCCAGGGTATATCCGGCGGTGAACACCTCCTTTATGGGCGGTTCCGTGGAACAGGGTGTCTGGACGGAGCAGTGTGCCGGCTGCGGCAACTGCATTCTGCATCTGACTGCGGGATTATGTCCGGTGGCCCGCTGCGCCAAGAGCCTGATGAACGGCCCCTGCGGCGGTTCGGTAAACGGCCATTGTGAGATTAATCAGGATATCCCCTGTATCTGGCAGGAGATCCACGACCGCCTGGAACGCCTGAGCCGCCGGGACGATCTTTTAAATATCGCCCCCATCCGGGACTGGAGTACCGCCGGACACGGCGGCCCAAGAACCACCGTGCGTGATGACCTGACGATTTAAAGATATGTAACTGCTCACAGGGTACCGAATCTTCGGAGTCTCGTTCCTCGCTTACCTCTCCGATCAGCCTGACTTACGTATGACTAATACGCTGCGTCAGGTAAGCGAGGGACGAGACTCCGGACTGCTCGAAAAAATC
>JAADIV010000025.1:0-5120 GCA_013151175.1 Deltaproteobacteria bacterium
TGACCGAAACCACAAAGGATGAAAGCAGGGTCAGAGAGAGAACTACGGTGAGGGGGCGCAGGATCTTGCCGGGATATCCCCCCACGAACATGATGGGAACGAGGACGATTACCGTAGTGAAGGTCCCGGCCCAGTCCGCCAGAACAATCTCGTTGAGCCCATCCACCACGGCCCGGCGGATGGGCTTTTTTAATTTCACCGCGTGACGCTGAATGTTCTCAATGACCACGATAGTGTCATCCACAAGTAGCCCCACCGAGAGGATAATTGCCGTCATGGTGACGATATTTAGTTCATACCCTAGCATATACATGCCGGCAAAGGCCATGAAACACACCAGAGGGATGGAGACCGCAGCCAGGGAGGCAAGTCTCATGCTGGCTAGCATGACGAAGATAACTAGCACGGTCATGATGATGGAGTCCCGGAGGGCCTGCGCCATATTATTGATGCTGGTCTCGATCAGATTTTTCTGGGTATCAGCTATTTTAAAGTTGATCTCCGGGAATCGGGCCTTGATTTTGGGCAGGGCCTTCTCCAGAGCAGCAATGGTAGTGGTGACATGGCCGCCTTTTTCCGGACGCAGGATGTTGAGACCGATGGCCTGCCGGTTATTACCGATAAACAGGCTCTGCCGATCCTGATAAGAAACCTTTATACTAGCAATATCCTTTAAACGGACGGCCGCCCCGCCCTTTGCGGCTACCACGATATCCGCGACCTGGGCCAGATCCTTTTTTTCACCATAGGTCTTGATGCGGTACTGCTCGTCTTTCCTGATAATCAGGCCGTTGGGAATATTGACATTATGGCTCCTGACGGCCCCGATCACCTGGGCCAGGGAAAGGCCGAGGCCCTTGAGTTTAACGGGATCAACACTGATAGATATCTCCGGCAGGAAACCGCCGAAGACCTCCACGTTTCCCACTTCGGGAACCCGAAGAAAGGCCTCCTTGATTTCATTGTCCGCCAGTTGGCGCACCTTGGTTAGATCCAGGTGCGAGCCTTTTTTGGCTGACAGAGCCAGGGTGAAGACCGGGGCCGTTGAGTCGCTCACCTTGAAGATTTCCGGCGGCCGGGCAGCGGCCGGCAGCTTGGCCTCTATTCTCTTCAAGGCGTTGGCGACATCCGTGGCCGCGGAATCCAGGCCTTTTTTATAATCAAACTCAGCGGCAACGGCCGTCATGCCGTCCTGGGTGCTAGAACGAACCGTGCGGACAAGGCTGATAGCAGAGAGGGCTTTTTCAACCGGCCTGGTCACCTGCGCTTCCACATCACGAGCTGCGGCCCCCGGCTCTGCTACGATCACCACCACCTGGGGATAATTGGCATCCGGGAACAAATTCATAGGCATAGAAAAAAAGCCGATCACTCCGAGAACCGCGATCAGGAAAAGAACGGAGAAGATCAGATGCGGCCGTTTGAGAACCCAGTCACCAAGATTGAACTTCATGGCCTATCTCCCTGCCCGTAACTGCTCACCGGCCTTACCTTCCGGCCCTGATGAAGACGCAGCAGCACGTCTTCCCCGGCCACCACCACTTTCTGCCCGGCGGCAAGGTCTCCCTGCACGCAGGCCCGATCCGGGTTTTGCACTAGCATACGCACCGGGACAATCCGCACTACCCCGTTTTTATTCACCACAAAGACAAAATTGCCCCTTGTTTCATGGAGAACGGCCCTCTGGGGTACAATAAAACCCCGGGCCAGGGCAACGGTAAGGACAACCCCGAGGGACGAGCCCGCCGACAGGCCGAAAGGCCTGGCGGCAAGATCCACCTCGCAGACCGGCAGCAAACCACCAGGGCCGGCCGGGTAGAGACGGCTTATGGCGGCCTGGACAATTCCCTTAGTACCCGCTCCGGGTACAAGCTGAACCGAATCTCCGGTTTTAAGGACAGGAAATATATCCTGCGGCAGGGTGACAACCAACTTGTACCCCTTGTCCAGAGCGTCAATGTCTAGGAGCGGTTTACCCGGCAGCGCGATGTCTCCCGGCTCCATTAGACGCCTAATGACCAGAGCATCGTATGGCGCGGCAAGCTTAGTGTATGACAGCTCAACCCCGGCAGTTTTGAGTGAACTTTCCAGGGCCTTGAGTCTCGATTCAGCGGCGGCCCTGACCATATCGGAACGGTCAAGGGCTTCTTTGCTCAACCCCTTGTTTTGATACAGCACCAAATCTCGGTGATATATACCCTCGTAGGTGGCAAGCGCGGTTCTGGCAGCATCCACCTGGGCCGTTAGTGATTTTTCCTTATCCAACTGGATTCTAGAATCCAGAACCGCTAGCAGCCGGCCTTTTTTTACCACATCCCCTTCCCGAACCCGGATGGAAATAATCCGGGCAGTTAGCAGGGAAGACACCTGACCGGAGACTCTGGCCCGCAGAATACCGAGGTATTTTCTCGTGTCGGCCAGGCTGCCGGATTGTATGGCCGCAATATTCACCGCCATGAGTGGCCTGGCCGGCGGCGGGGTCTCGGCCACCTCCTTTTTTTTATTGCGGACGATGAGAATGCCACTGGCTACCAGAGCAATGGCGATGAGGCAAAAAATAACGATCCGCAAAATTCGAATACGCTTCGACATGGTTTAACTCTCCGGAGGGGTTATGTGATTATGAAGATCACTTGCCTGGATATTATCCCTGCCACGATTTTCATGTTTCGTTGTGCCTTAATGACCGGACAATTTCAGCGGCCCGCCGCCTGCTTCGGCCGGCCGGATAACACCAACCGCAAGCCTGAGCGCCGTTACCGCCTGCTGCCGGTCGAACAGGGCCCTTATATATTGGGCTTTGGCCTGCCACCAGGCTGCCTGGGTCTTCAGGAGGTCGGTCACTGTACCGGTGCCATTCCGGTAGCGCAGGGTCTCTATTTTATAGGCCTCCGCCGCAGTTATTCGGGCCTTGCCGGCTAGCGCTATCCTCGCCCCGGCCTCCCGCAGCAATGACAGGGCGGCATAGACCTGGGATTCCGCCTTGAGTGTAAGTCTTTTTAAGGCCTCGGCGGCGGCATCCCGTTTCGCCCTGGCCCTGGCCTCCTTTGCTGAAATCAGGCCGCCGTTGAAAATGTTCAGGGAGAGGCGTATGCCCGCCGACCAACGGCCTTCCCCGCCATCAAAGCCTGAACCCGCGTGCCGGCCGTAATCGCCCACCAACTCCACGTTCGGCAGCCGCAGCCCCCTGGCGGCGGCCAGTGACTCGTCAGCCTTTTCAACCATCTTGCCGGCCTGGATGATGTCGGGACGTTTCCCGATGTACGCCTTGACGCGCCCGCTGCCCTCCGGCCCGGTGAGAGAAGCAGCAAGTTTTGCCGCTGCCCTGTTGTTTTTCTCCAGGCTCCCCCTGGTCTCAATCACAGTCGCGGGTGACCAACCCATAAGACGGCAGAGCTGTTGCCCGGCCCGCCTGCCTGTCTCCCTGGTTCTGACCAGATCGAGGCGCTCGGAGGCTGCCTGGGTGTCGATCTCCATAAGATCAAGGGGGGCAATCCGGCCGAGCCTGAGGCGGAGGGCGGTTTCTTTTCTTGTTTCCTCGATGGCCGCCAGAGTCTTCTCCCTGGCACGCCGCAGTGCCTTCAGGTAAAGAAGGCTGTTAAAGGTATCCGTTACGGCAGCGATCAGGGTTTCCCTGGCATAAGCCAGTCCCGCCCTGGCAACCCCCTCATCCTTGATAGCGGCACGAATTACGCTCCGCAGCCGCCCCCCCTCGTACAGGGGCACCCTTAATGAAAGACCCGCCTGATATTGGTCCCTGCTGAAGAGGGGCGGCGGCAAATAGAGCCCTTGGATGGGCACAACGGAGACAGGATCGCTTAACCTGTCGTACCTGGCATAACCGTTCACCTGGGGGAAGAGGCCGGCCCGAACGGCCTTTCTGCCGGATACCGCTCCCCGGAGCAGGGCCTGATTTTCCTTGATCCGGGGGCTAGTGGTCAGGGCGGTTCGTATGGCCCCGTTTAAAGTAAGAACCTTGGTGGCGCGGGCCGTTTCCAGGCTGAAAACAAGAACCAGTCCTGCCATCAAAACTGATGTCAGTAAGTACAAACTGACTAACCGCAAAAGTCCTATTCTATCCATGATTGTATATACCTTTTCCGAAAGATAATGGAACTATTCGGCCCGGCATTCAGGCCGGGGCCTGGGCAGGAGACCGTTCAGGAGACAATCGGGGATTGCCTTCTTGGCGTCTTCCACGTCAAATTCTCCGGCAGCCCCTTTTTCGAGCATATTTTTGGTCAGAACACTCTGCATCATACCTGCGAGGAAAGTGGCGAACCCACCGATGTCGATGTCCCGCCTGAAATCCCCGCTCGTTATACCCGCCATGATAAGGGTTTTGGCGAGTTCCCTGAAGCTTGAAAAAATATCCAACATGGCTAGCCTGAGTTCTTCATCCTGATGATATATGGTCTCGGCCAGGAGAATCAGGTTGATCCCCTTGTGTTTTGAGAGATAGTCAAGCATTGTCGCCACAAAAAAGGCAAGCTTTTCCGGGGCGGATAGGTCTTCGGAAAGTACAGGGGATAGCTCTGAGAGAAGAAGTTCTTTGACGTATCCATAAAGGGAGAGGAGCAGATGACGCTTGTTCTCGAAATGACGGTAAATGGCGGCTTCCGTAACCCCCACCGCCCTAGCCACCCTTTTCATGGTCAGAGCCCGGCTTCCCTCCTGCGCCACGATCTCCAGGGCGGAAGTCAGAATCTCTTCCTGTCTGCCCGTCAAATTGTCCCGAAAATTTCTCATGTAAGTTAGTATAAACTAACATGAGAAATTTGCAAGTCCAAATAGCCGTGTAATAAATAAAGATGTTTATCTGGCCGTTGGCGTTAACCTGGTGGGAATATTGGTTGCTGATTGGCTGGCCGCCAACCACTGGCCGGGAAAACCTTTGAGCTTGAGCCCTGGCGGTGGACTCACATATTAGCTTGACAAACAGGCTTTCAATGAACAATCATTGTGCCTTGGAAAATTTATTTCCTGTTGGCAAACGAACAAATAAATGTAACTATTCAGTGAGGGCTACAAATTGCCCTCAACTAGGAGCCGTAACTGTTTAGATGTGCCCCAGGTTCGTTCGTTTCGGCCTCTGAGTCTGTACTCCCTGTACGTGAGGA
>JAADIV010000025.1:5139-13638 GCA_013151175.1 Deltaproteobacteria bacterium
GGACGCAGATGGGGTGCAGCTGAATAGTTACAAATAAATTTCGGTTGGTTTGCCTGCTCGAAGGGGGCAATTGGGTTAGTAGTAACCATATTTAGATTGGGAGAAAATATTATGAAGAATTTTAGGTTGAGGGCCTTCGTAACGGTTTTAGCTGTATTCATGCTTGGATCGTTTTTTGCGGTGAACTCCGTTCTGGCCCAGGATAATGGTATTGAAAATCTGCGTAATACCGGTAGGGCCTTTGCCTCGGTCGCCAAACGTGTTTCGCCGGCAGTAGTATTTATCCGGGTCGAAAAGGACGTTGCCGAACCGAATAATGCCTATCCCCAACCCTTTAACAATGATCTTTTCCGCCGTTTCTTCGGCACCCCCTTTCCCTATCAAAGAATGCGCCCTGTTCCCCGGCGTCATCCGAAGGCTATCGCCCAAGGATCGGGCTTCATTATCAGTCGTGACGGTTATATTGTCACCAACAATCATGTAGTGGCCGGCGCTGATAAGATTACCGTTAGGCTCCAGGATCAGCGTGAGTTTACGGCCAAGGTGATTGGTGCCGATAAGCGGGCCGATGTGGCGCTGCTCAAGATTGACGCCAAAAATCTCGCCACTGTGCCATTGGGAGATTCGGATAAATTGGAGGTGGGGGAATGGGTAATTGCGATTGGCAACCCCTTTGGCTTGTCTCATTCAATTACCGCCGGTATTGTCAGCGCCAAGGGCCGTAACTCTGTCGGTATTAACGATTATGAGGATTTTATTCAGACAGATGCCGCCATTAATCCCGGCAACTCCGGCGGGCCGTTGGTAAACCTTGATGGCGAGGTTGTGGGCATGAATACCGCCATCTTCAGCAAGAGCGGCGGCTATATGGGGATTGGCTTTGCCATTCCTGTCAATATGATTAAGGTCATTGAGAAGCAATTACAAAAAAATGGTTCCGTGACGCGCGGTTATATGGGGGTAATGATTCAGCAGTTAACCCCGGAGCTGGCCGCTGGTTTTGGCATGAAACGGGAGGACGGCGTTCTGATCTCGCAGGTGATGGACGGCTCTGCCGCCGCCAAGGCCGGGATGAAGCGTGGTGATGTGGTGATAAAATTTGCCGGTAAGAAGGTGCATAATGTCGGTAATTTCCGTAATCGGGTCGCTCTGCTGGCGCCGGGCACCGACGCGAAGGTCACTGTTATCAGGCATGGTAAGGTGAAGAAACTGACTATTGTGCTGGACTCCCTGCCGACTGGCCGGATAAGCGCGGGTGGTTCTGGGCTTAATTTGGATAAGCTGGGTTTTGCGGTGCAGAATATTGATCCACGCATGGCCAGAAAATATGGTTACGCCGCCACTAAAGGCGTAATGGTCACCACGGTGCAGTCCGGCTCGGTGGCTGCCATGGCCGGCATTAAACCGGGCAGTCTGATTCTGGAGGTAAACCGGCAGCCGGTGACAAATGTGCAGGAGTTGCAGAAATATATTGGCAGCAAAAAGGATTCGGTACTCTTATTAATTAGAGGTGACCGAGGCAGCCGTTTTGTTGTACTGAAGGTGGATTGATAAGGTAATCGGTCACAGGGCACACCTGCTGCGAACGATGAACAAGGCTTATGTAACACCAGTACACCGCGCCTTGCCCATCGGTCACAGCAGGCCCACCCTGTAACCGATTACGGTTCCTTCCGGAAATCAGGGGAGGTTGCCTGTACCGCGATACCTGATAAGATCCTCAGGTCAGCTAATTTGTTGCAAATGTACCAGGCGGCTGAACAAGCCGCCTGCCGCCAGTAGTTCATCATAGCTGCCCTGTTCCGTAATTGTGCCTTGCTCCAAAACGACAATCTGCTGAGCGTGGCGGATGGTGGACAGGCGGTGGGCAATCACAATACTGGTGCGGTTGCTGAGGGTCGTGGTAATGGCCCGCTCTAGCATCTCCTCGGTTATGGAGTCAATATTGGCCGTGGCTTCATCCAGGATCAAAATGGCCGGATCGCGGATCATAACGCGGCCCAGGGCCAATAGCTGCTTCTGGCCAACAGACAATTCGTAACCACCCTCGCCAATAACGGTGTCCAGGCCGTTCGGCAGAGCTTGCACAATTTCGGATAGTTGCGATCTTCGCAGCAACATCATTTCCTGCCGGGCACTTATTTCGCCGCCTAGGGCCAGATTTTCCCTGAATGTGCCGGGAATCAGAAAAATATCCTGCATAACCAGGCCGATCTGGCGCCGGAGCCAGTGTAAATCAAAATCAGCCAAGCCGATATTGTCAATACTAATAAGACCGGAGTTCGGCTCGTAGAGCCTGACGAGCAGATTGATAATAGAGGTCTTGCCGGCGCCGGTTGCCCCGACAATGGCCAGGGATTCGCCCGGTTTGATCCGCAGGTTCAGCTGCCGAATAATTTTTTTCTGGTTGTTATAGGAAAAATTAACCTCCCTGAATTGGATATCACCCCGGATTGCCGGCTTTTGCCGCCCGGCAGTAGTCAGGGCCGATTTACGGTCCAATAGTTGGAATATCCTTTCCGCCGAGGCCATGGCCGATTGGATGATGGAATATTTTTGGGAGATTTCCCGCATGGGCTTAAAGAAAAGCCGCATATAAGACAGGAAGGCGGCCATCTCGCCAATCGTGATGCGGCCGGCCAATACCTCTTTGCCGCCAAACCAGATAATCATGGCAATGGCGATATGGCTGATGAGTTCCAACAGAGGGAGAAAGATGCCGAATATCTTGATCTGGGCCATGGTCTGTTGCCGGTATAGACGGTTTTGCTGCCGGAATTTTTGTTCCGTATGCCTCTCCTGCAAAAAATGCTGAATTAATGACATACCGCCCAGGGTCTCTTGCAAAAATGAGTTTATAACGGCCAGTTGGGTACGTATTTTTCGGAAGGCATCGCGGGCCATGCGGCTGAATGTGACGGAGTGCAGAAGCACCAGGGGCAGAAGCAGGGTCATAAGCCCGGCCAACCGCCAGTTCATCCAGTAGAGAATGGCCAGGATGCCAATTAGTTGCAGAACATCATTGAAGATGGTTATGGCGACAGAGGTGAACATCTCGTGCATATTCTGGATGTCATTGGTGAGGCGGGTCACCAGCTTCCCGGCCGGATTATTATTAAAAAAGGTGAGGTCAAGGGACAGCAGGTGGCGAAATAACTCCTGACGCAGGTGGTGCATTATATGCTGGCCGCTTAATTCCAGAACGGTTACCTGAAAAAAATTAGCGGCGAAACCAATGATTACCAAAACAATAAATATGGCGGCAAGATTGCCCAGGCCTGCTATCCGCTGATCTACGGTTAATTGCGGGGCGCTGATAAAATTGTCAATGGCCAGACGAATCAGGTAGGGCAGGGCCAGGTTGGTTACAATGACGGCCATGGATAACAGCACGGCTGTGGTCACTCTAAGGCGTTGGGGGCGGACGTAGCGGCCAATGCGGCGCCAGAGGGCGGCATCGCCGAAATTGGCGAGCTGATCCTCTTCGAAAAATCCGTAACTATGCTGTATGTCGGCCATTTTGTTTGTTGTAAATCTCTTTGTATATTTCGCTCTTTTCGATCAGTTCCTGATGACAGCCCAGGGCGCTGAGGCGGCCATTTTCTAGCACGGCTATTTGTCTGGCGCTGACAAGCGGTGTCAGGCGGTGGGTAACCATAATTACGATATGGTGTTGGGCCCAGGCCTTTATTTCCCGCATGATATGGCGCTCTGCCTCGGCATCAACGGCGGCCAACCCGTCATCTATCAGAAGGATGGGTGACTTGACCAGAAAGGCCCTGGCCAGAGCCAGGCGCTGCCGTTGACCGCCGGAGAGCTTTATCCCTTTTTCGCCGATTTTGGTGTCATATTGCCTTGGGAAGTTCATTATCTCACCATGGATGGCTGCGGCTTTGGCGGCGGCGATGATCTCGGCACGAGCCGCCATCGGTCGGCCAAAGGCAATATTGGCGGCCAGGGTGTCGGAGAAAAGGGCGGCGGTCTGGGGGACATAGGCCAAATTTTTACGGTAGGAGGACAGCGAAATCCGGCAGATGTCCCGATCATCCACAAAAATCATATTGGCCGGGATGCAATAGAGGCGGGCCAGCAACTGGCAGAGGGTTGATTTGCCGGAGCCGATGCGGCCGACAATCCCCCAAAGACCCGGCTCTATGGTCAGCGTGATATTTTGCAATACCGGTCGTGTCTGACCGGGATAGGTGAAGGAAAGATCGTCTAATTTAATTTGCCGTGGGCAAGTTATCGGCTCGGCATCTGCCGCTACCGTCAGGAGTGGCTTTTCTTCCAGAATTTCCTGAATACGATGCAGGGAGGTCGAGCCGCGCTCGATGATATTGGCCACCCAGCCAATGGCCATCATCGGCCAGGTAAGCATAAAGAGATAACTGATAAAGGCGACAAAATCACCGATGCTGATAGTGTTGGTAATTACCAGACGGCCGCCGAAAAAGACGATAATCAGCAGGCTGATATTAGCGATAAATCCGGAGGCCGGGAAGAGAATACCCTGAATTTTTGCGACATTGACGCTGAAAGATATGTATTGGCGGCCCAGTTTGGCAAATTGCTCCGTTTGCTGATCCTCCTGGGTATATACCTTTAACAGGCGGATATTGGTGATGGCGCTGCGGGCGGCTTCGGTGAGGCGGGAAAATTGTTCCTGGACGTTTTTGAACCGTTTATGCAGACGCCCTGCCAGAAAACGGGTCAGGAGGGCGAGAAGCGGCAGAGGCGCCATGGCAACAAGGGTGAGCTGCGGATTGATATAGGCCATGCACAGGATGGCAGCTATAGTCATAACTATGGCATCAATACTGGCAATCAGCCCCATACCGCTGGCCATTTGGACGGCGGAGAGGTCGTTGGTAGCCAGGGCCATTAATTCACCGGTGGTGCGGCGCTGAAAGAAGGCGCGGTCAAGTTCCAGGAGGCGGCGGAAAAGGGAGTCGCGCAGATCCTGTTCCACCAGGCGGGAAAAGCCCAGAATCATATAACGCCAGAGAAAACGGAATACCGCAACGGCGGCCGCCAGACCCAGGATGGCCGCCGCCGTACCTCTTAATTGTTGGTCAGTGATACCGCCGCTGCTCAGTCCGTCAATGGCAGACCTTATGAGGCGCGGGATAAATAGCTGGCAGAAATCAACGACCAATAAGGCCAGAATACCGCTGAAAATCCGCCAGCGATATTGATGAAATATTGGTCTTATTGACCAGGGCAGAGAAAATTTTTGGCTTAAAGGAATGGCCATACTATTGTTTTGACATGGGTTGTTAAAACGGGTATTTTGCCTTCGCGCGGCGTTGGTGGCGGATGTTTACCTGCGGTGCTTTTTATAACAGAAATTCAGCCATAAGGCACTACCTTAGGTGATAGATGAAAGAGATAAAAGTTGGCATAATTGGCTTTGGCACCGTTGGCAGCGGTACGGCCGAGATACTTGTTAAACAGGCGGATCTTCTGCGGCAGCGGACAGGATTGCGTATCACATTGGCGCGGGTGGCGGATCGCAGTGCCGACTCGCTGCCGCCTGAGTTTGACTGCTGCGCCTTCAGTAACGATGCCGATGATGTCATCAATGATCCCGACATTGACATAGTGGCCGAATTGATTGGCGGACTTGAACCTGCCAGAGATTTTGTCCTGCGGGCCATAGCAAGCGGCAAGCATATCGTGACCGCCAATAAGGCTTTACTTTCCCTGCACGGCAGCCAGATTTTTCAGGCAGCGGCCGCAGCCGGGGTTGAAGTTGGTTTTGAGGCCTCGGTGGCCGGTGGTATTCCGGTGATTAAAGCCCTGAAGGAGGGGTTGGCGGCCAATAGAATTAACGTCATTATGGGGATACTGAATGGCACCGCTAATTATATTCTCAGCCGGATGACGGACGAGGGCCTGCCCTTTGCGACGGTTTTGGCCGATGCCCAGGCCAGGGGGTATGCCGAGGCCGATCCCTCTTATGATGTGGATGGCATTGATACGGCCCATAAGTTGGTAATACTCATGGCTATTGCCTACGGCATTAATATCAGCCTTGCCGATGTGATTATCGAGGGTATCTCTCGCATTGAGCCTATTGACATCGCCTACGCCAAGCAATTTGGCTGCCGGATAAAGCTATTGGCCATCAGCAAAAATTATGGCGATCATGTGGAGGCCAGGGTGCATCCAACCATGGTGCCGGAGGAACATATGCTGGCCAGTGTCAACGGGGCCTATAACGCGGTTTATTTCAATGGCGATATGGCGGGTAATGTGATGCTTTACGGCCGGGGGGCTGGCGGGCTGCCAACCGGCAGCGCCGTTGTCGCCGATATTATTGATACGGCCCGTAATATTGCCGCCGGTTGCCCGAATCGGGTTCCCGGCCTGTCGTTTAAGCGTGATGATATCGTTGACTGCCTGATTACCCCAATGGCGCAGCTTACCGGGGCCTATTATTTCAGAATGTCGGTGCATGATGAACCGGGGGTTTTGGCTGAGATTGCTGGAATTTTGGGGGAAAATGGTATCAGCATTGAATCGGTGATCCAGAAAAAACGCCAGGAAAGCGGGCCGGTGCCGGTAGTAATCAGAACCCATGCCGCAGTTGAAGAGGCGGTTAATCTGGCGCTTGGCGAGATTGACAGTCGCGATTTTTGCACCAGTAAAACGGTGAAAATCAGAATTTTGGCATAGAGATGAAATATATTATTCTGGTTTGTGACGGCATGGGCGATGAGCCTCTGGCGGAACTTGGGGGGAAGACTCCTATGGAGGCCGCCCAGACGCCGAATATGGACCGTCTGGCCGCCGCCGGTGAGCTTTTTACCCTGCAGACGGTGCCTGATGGTTTCGCGCCCGGTAGTGATGTGGCAAATTTATCCCTGTTGGGTTATCGGCCGGAGGAGTTCTACACGGGCCGCGCGCCGCTGGAAGCAGCCAGTATGAACGTGCGGTTGACCGAGGGTGAAACGGCCTTTCGCTGCAATCTGGTAACTGTGGCCCAGGACGCCTCCGGGCGGCTGACCATGGTTGATTACAGCGCCGGGCATATCTCAACCCCTGAGGCGGCGGAGTTGCTGGCCGCTCTGGCGTTGGAACTCAACGGCCCGCGTATAAGCTTTCATGCCGGTATAAGTTATCGTCATTTAATGGTGAGCGATGGTGATTTTGGCGGCCTGAAAACTACCCCGCCCCATGACCATAGCGGCAGTGATGTGACAAATTATTGGCGGCGTTACCTGGAGCATGCCGTCTTGAGGGATATAATGCCCCGCGCCCGGCGAATATTGGCCGCGCATCCGGTGAATCGGCAGCGCCTTGCCGGGGGGCGAAATCCAGCCAATGCTATCTGGCTGTGGGGTGAAGGCGGCGCTCCGGCTCTGCCCACGATGCGCGGTGTCTTTGGGCTGCGCGGGGCCTTGGTATCGGCGGTTGATCTTCTGAAGGGCATTGGCGTTTATGCCGGGATGGAGGTGATTGATGTGGAGGGCGCCACCGGCTACCTGGATACAAATTATCAGGGCAAGGCCCAGGCAGCGCTTGCGGCATTGCGGCATAATGATCTGGTTTTTGTTCATGTTGAAGCTGCCGATGAAGCGGGTCATCAAGGCTTGCTGCGGGAAAAAATTCAGGCCATTCATGATTTTGATCAACAAATTGTCCAACCAATTCTGGCGGGGCTGGCCGGCAGCGAATTTCGCCTGGTTATTACGCCGGATCATTTCACGCCCATCGCCCTGAAAACCCATATCGCCCGCCCGGTGCCGCTCATAATTTTTGATTCCAGAGGGGGCAACGCGGCTAGTGGTCTGACTTATAGTGAGAAAAACGCCGCCGACTCCGGCCGCTTTCTGGCCAGCGGGGCGGAATTTTTTGCGGTGTTGCTAGAGCGGCATGAGTAAATTGCGGATAAAACTTGGCGGCCGGATTCATACCTGCCGGGTTCGAGTCCTGTATGGTGATACCGATGCCGGCGGGGTGGTGTATTACGGCAATTATCTGCGTTATTTTGAACGGGGCCGCACTGAGCTGATGCGGGAGAACAGCATCAGCTATAAAGGGCTTGAAGATGCCGGTTTTATCATCCCTGTAGTGGAATCATACCTGCGCTATAAGGCCTCGGCGCGCTACGACGACCTCCTGCAAATTTCCACCTGTCTGACCAGGGTTCGCCAGGTCTCCTGCCGCTTTGATTATGAAATTCGGCGTGTTGAGGACGGCTGTTTGCTAGTCAAGGGCTTTACGGCTCATGCCGTGGTGGATCGGGCCGGTAAATTAAGTAAACTGCCGGGGGATGTTCTGGCCGCCTTGACCGCAATAGCCGCCGCCGTCTAATTATCGCTTCTACTAACTGCTAATTTGGTTGACAATAAAAACGCAGATGTTATAGTTGGACCAATGTGACGCGGGGTGGAGCAGTCCGGTAGCTCGTCGGGCTCATAACCCGAAGGTCAGAGGTTCGAATCCTCTCCCCGCTACCAAAATTATATTCAAGGACTTGGGGAATGCTTCTCA
>JAADIV010000161.1 GCA_013151175.1 Deltaproteobacteria bacterium
GCTGCGGGAGTGGGACGGTGTTGTCCCCAAAGTGAAAAGGGTCAAGCGGTATCTGGAATTAGCCGATTTTTTGCGGGGTGTAGATCCCGGCCAGGCGGCGGCTGTCTGCCGGACGGTTTTGGCGGAAGAATCCGGCAATCGGCGGGCCATGCTTATGTTGGCAGGTCTTAATCCGGGCCGCCGGGCCGTTTTGCTGCGGAAGTTTGCGACACTAACAGCGGGTAAACTATTGGACTATGCCCGCTTGGCGCAGAAAAATGGCCAACCGATACTTATGGGACGAGCCGCCGGCTTGGCACTGGATAAGATGCCGGACTCATTGATGGCCGCGATTCTGGCCGCTCAGTCCCTGAAGATGCAGGGGGATCCGTCTGCTGCCGGAGCCTGGAGAAAATTGGCGGTAGCCAATCCCGGCAATTCTTTTATCGCGGCGCGGGCCGCCAGAGCCGCCTTTCTTAGTGGCGGCACGGCTGAGGCCCTGGCCCTTTGCCGGCCGTTAAAATCGCGGCGTCCGGATATGGCTCTGCTTACGGCAAGAATCTTATGGATGCAAAATGATTGGCCTGATGCCCTGCATATTTACAAGGAATTTCTGACACCGGGAGTTGATAATTTACTTCGCCGGGCGGCCAGGAAGCTAGATGTTAAATTACCGTTGCCGGATCGGCAAAGATCTTTCTGGCAGCGTATTTCCCTTTCTCCTGCCCCGGCTCCAGTGGCAGATTTATTGATGACGGCCGATTATTTTCGCCAACCTGACGAGTCTTTAAGGGCCAGACGTTTTCAACTTGCCGTATCCCGTCTCTTTGCCACATATCACTGGCAGGATAAATTCGCGGCGGAATTATTGGCGCGGCAGGCGGTACAAAGCCGGGCCTATTTTACCGCCCAGCAGCGTTATAAGTCCTTGATCGGCCAATATCCAGCTGACAAGTCTCTCCAGTTTGGTCTGGCCGGGGTCTATAGTCAGTTGGGCAGACTTGACGATGAGGCGGTTATTTACGATAATCTCCAGGCCGACGGTGTAAATTTCCCCGCCTTGCGTGATGATGCCCGGCGTAATAAATTAAAAAGGCAGCCGCGCAGCACTGCCGCTTTTGTTTATCTGGAGGAGGAGGGGCGCAACGGTTACAAGGATATGCGGTTTATCTCACAGTCTGTTGATTTTCAGATTTCTCCCCAAACGGGGAAGAAATTTACATTACGCCTGGCCCGCAATAATTACCATGGGGTCAGCGCTGATGGTACCTTGCATTCGGCCAGAATTATGGCCGCTTATCAGGTCAGGGCGCTGCATCATTTGACCATCAATCTTGGGGGCGGGGTGGAAAGCCTGGATCGAAGCGGTATGAATACCGTCCTGCTAGATCTTGCGGTTATCGGCAAATTAAATGATAAATTAAGTGGCCGGGTCTCATTTCGGCGTGATATTGTCGCTGATACGCTTTTCAGTTTGAACCGGGGAATTTATAAACAGGATCTGGGGGCCGGATTGTCTTTTGAACCTCTGTCGCGGTTGGCGTTGGGCGGGAATTATGATCACCTTAAATATTCTGATAATAATTGGACAACCAATTATGACCTCTGGTCTTCTTTTCTAATTCATAGTGAGCCGCTTTTTTTGCAGATCAAATATAAATATGAATTTAGAAATTCAGCCGATGGCACCGGTACTGGCCCGACTCTGACCGGCAGTATGGCCTCTGGCGGCCACCCTTATTGGTCGCCAAAAAGTTATTGGGCCAATCAGGTCGGCGTATATTTTAAACATATCCTTTCCCGTCAGCGCCTGGGCAGAGATACGTCCAAATATTACACCCTTGAGTATTATTTGGGGCATGATGCCGGCGGCTATGGATTTCAGAGGGTAAAAGGCCGTTTCTGTCTGGAGTTTAGTCCCAATCTTACGGCCCAGGCCGGGGTGGAGTTGTTTTCATCAGTAGTATATCGCAGGAAGCAATATTCCATATCACTGTCGTATCGTTGGTAGGCCTTTCCTTGCGGGTATATTTTTGTTATAGTTTCGGGCGTTGGGCATCAGGTGCCGGGTGTCAGGTGCCGATTGAAAAAGCGCCTATAAGCAAATCGTATAAAATAAAGGTAACTACTCACCCCATAGGCACCTTAATATCAATAACCGCGGGGCTTGTAACCGTAGAGACGCACGGCCGTGCGTCTCTACCTGTGCGAGCAGTTACTATTCAGGAATGACAATAATGAGGTGGTTATCATGGTCGGTTGGTTAGAGATTGGAAAATTCTTGCTGGTGCTTGTGGGTATATTTGCGCTTATTATGTTCGCGCCTAAATGGTTTTTCCCAAAAAATGGTTTGCGCCTGGGTTGAGGATCGCAGGACGGATGTCGACCGGTACGGTCTGACCAAAAGAAGGATAAACAGGGAATCGGTAAAGAAGAAGAGTCTTCAGGTGACGAAAGTTAAAAAAATAACGGCCTAAGGGTTTGGCAGTAGGAGATTGTAATGGTACAAAGAGTTCCCGTTTCAAAGACGGGTTATGAACGACTCCGGGAGGAGTTGAAGCGTTTGGAAAAACATGACCGCATTGATGTAATTAGTGCTATAGAAGAGGCTCGCGCCCATGGTGATTTAAAGGAAAATGCCGAATACCATGCGGCCAAGGAACGCCAGGGCCATATAGAGTGCCGGATTATGGAGCTGAAAGATAAAGTGGGTCGGGCGGAGATTATTGATTGTCGGACTGTTCCATGCAACAAGGTTGTCTTTGGCGTGGTTGTTGATCTGGTTGATCTGGATACGGATGAAGCGGTAAAATACCGCCTGCTGGGGCCGGAAGAGGCCGATGTGAAAACCGGCAGTATCTCCGTTATGTCGCCAATTGGCGGCAGTCTGTTGACCAAGGAGGTGGGGGATGAGGTATCAGTTAATACCCCTGGCGGTGTCCGCCAATTTGAAATTGTAGAAATATCGCCCTCGGCTGAGGCGTGAGAGAGGGAATTATGCAGATTTTAGTATTGGGATCAGGCGGCCGCGAGCATGCTCTTGTTTGGAAGTTGAAGCAGAGTCCCAGGATTGACAAGATTTATTGTGCGCCGGGTAATGCCGGTATTGGTGAGCTTGCTCAATGCGTGGCTATTGGCGCCAACGAGATTGAAAAATTGGCGGATTTTGTTGAGGAAAAGGGCATTGACCTGACTTTTGTCGGCCCGGAGGAGCCCCTAACCCTGGGCATTGTTGATTATTTTGAGAGTCGCGGGCTTAGAGTCTTTGGACCTTCTAAAGATGCTGCGGCCCTTGAGGGCAGCAAGGTTTTTATGAAGGATCTGTTGGCTAAATATGGTATCCCCAGTGGTTTTTACCAGACCTTTGCCGACCGCGAACCGGCTGTTGCCTATATAAGGGAAAAGGGCGCGCCCATTGTGGTTAAGGCGGATGGTCTGGCTGCCGGTAAGGGGGTGATTGTCGCCGCCGATATCGCCGAGGCAGTGGCGGCGGTGGATTTAATCCTGACGAAGCAGGCTTTTGGCAAGGCTGGCAGCCGGGTCTTGATTGAGGAATTTCTTGATGGTGAGGAGGCGTCTTTTCTCGCTTTTACCGATGGTAAGGTGGTTTTGCCTCTGCCGTCTTCTCAGGATCACAAGGCTGTATTTGCTGGGGATAAGGGCCCGAATACCGGTGGAATGGGGGCCTATTCTCCGGCGCCGGTGTTGACGCCTGAGTTACAGCAGCAGGTCATGGATAGTATCATGTACCCCACGGTTCGGGCCATGGCGGCGGAAGGGCGCCCATATAAAGGCATATTATATGCCGGTTTGATGATTAAAGACGGTCAGGCAAGGGTATTGGAGTTTAATTGCCGTTTTGGCGACCCGGAAACTCAACCCCTTTTGCTGCGTTTGCAGTCTGATTTAGTCGATGTCATCGAGGGGGTAATTAACGGTGATTTATCGCGGGTGCACCTAGATATTGACGCAAGACCTGCGGTTTGCGTGGTTATGGCTTCGGAGGGCTATCCCGGCAGTTATGAAAAGGGTCGGCCCGTGCGTGGCCTGGACAATGATTTCGGCCCCGATGTCGTTGTCTTCCACGCTGGTACGGCTCGCAACAAGGATGGTCAACTGGTTAATGCCGGCGGTCGGGTATTTGGTGTCACTGCCAGGGCTTTACGCTTGGAAGATGCCATTAACGCCGCCTATAAGGCCGTGGCAAAAATTAGCTGGCAGGGTTGCTTTTTTCGCCGGGATATTGGCCGTAAGGCTTTGCGCCGTTTGCATAATCCCAGTGCCGTGATTGGTATTGTCTTAGGGAGTGATTCTGATTTACCGGTATTTAAAGGCTGCCTTGATTTTTTGCAAAAAATGGCAATTTCCTACGAAATTATTGTCGCCTCCGCCCATCGTAGTCCAGAGCGGGCATCTGACTATGCCGAAACCGCCGGGGCGCGAGGGCTGAAGGTTCTCATTGCCGGGGCCGGAATGGCAGCTCATCTGGCCGGTGTATTGGCGGCCCATACAACCATACCGGTTATCGGGGTACCGGTTGATAGCTCTCCCTTGAATGGCCTTGATGCCCTGCTTTCCACGGTGCAGATGCCCCCCGGAGTGCCGGTCGCTACTATGGGAATAGGGGCAGCCGGGGCCCGCAACGCCGCCATCCTGGCAGCCCAGATTCTGGCCGTTGCTGATGCCGGGATGACGGAAAAACTGCGGGACTTTAAGCGGCAGATGGCCGAGGCGGTAGTGCGGAAGTCGGAATCTCTTGCCCATGGTTTATGTGATTAGATATGGGTAATTATTGTGTATTTTAAATACGTGGTATTGATATTTTTCTTATTGATGTCCCTGGTGGGATGTACCAGGGAACAGGTATATAGAAATATGTATGAAGGGCTGCAAAAAAGAGAGAAGTTGGTCAAGCGTAATCCTGCCGATGAGTCAATTTCCCGAAAACCTCAGAGTTACGATCAATACATAAGGGAGAGGAGTGAGTATTTAAAGAAGATTCGGCACGATAAGCAATAATGAGTGTAATTTGTTCGATTTAGAGGAAATAACAAGTGAGTTGGCCAGAGCTGTAGCTGTTATCAAACGGGGAGGTGTGGTGGCCTTTCCCACAGAGACCTATTATGGCCTGGCCGTTGATCCGTTTAACCATAAGGCTCTGCAACGTTTATTCAGTATAAAGCAGCGTCCCGTCATTAAGCCAATTCTTACATTGATATCGGCAGCCAGTCAGTTATCGTGTCTGGCCGCCGATATTCCCCCGTTGTTCAGCCCGTTGATGACCCGCTACTGGCCAGGGCCTCTGACCCTTGTATTTCCTGCCAGGCCCGGACTTTCCCCTTTGCTAACCGCTGGTAGCGGCACGGTGGGAGCCCGTATCTCGTCTCATCCTGTGGCCCAGGCCCTGGCGCGATTGGCCGCCGCCCCCATAACTGCTACCAGTGCCAATATTTCTGGCCTGTCGCCGGCGCTGAGTGCGGCTGACATCCATGAGCAATTTGGCAATAAACTGGACATGGTTATTGACGCTGGGCCTGCCGCCGGCGGCCTTGGTTCTACGGTTGTTGGCGCCAGTCAGGATGGGCTAGTCATGCTGCGGCGCGGCGTTGTGTCGCTTACCGAGCTTCAGGACGTGTAACGGCTTGCCCCTGCCCCAATTTTATTATAAAAAGTTTGTTTATTACACGATTATTTAATACAATTCTGGGCGGTACGATAACGGTCGTATGCGGAGGAAAAATTTAATCTGTCTCCCGGCCTAAAACAATGTCAAACTTACCGTAAAACTTTAACCGGACGCCACTGGTTATAGCTAACGCGGGTGTTTAGAATCTGCCACCAAAAAAAACACGAAAATTACCCGGTAATATACCAACATAAATATAATGGAGTAGAAAATGACCGATTTACAATGGAATAAAGAATTTTCGCTAGAACAAACCGGTGGTGACGCTGAGCTGTTGGCTGAGCTGTTGGAACTCTTGTCCAGTACTTCTCTGGCTGATCTGGAAAAAATCAGGGCCGCGTTGGCTGCCGGGGATGGTGAGGCTGTGGCCGATGCGGCTCATAGTATAAAAGGCGCCGCTGCCAGCCTTGGAGTGGAGGGTTTGCGGCAGAGCGCTTATGAATTTGAAAAGAAAGGCCGGGCCGCAGAACTAGATGGCCTTGACCTGGCAGAGCTGAAAGATCTCATCGGCCAGTTGGCCGGTTTGCATGGGTGAACGGTTAGGTGAACCCCTTTCAGCGCCTATATTTCATAAGAAATCAATAAATATGTTAACAGCCAAACAAATAACCGCCAAGTTTCAGGACAGCAAAACATTGCCTCATGTTGCCATTAAGGTAACCCAATTGGTCAATGATGAAAACAGTACCATGCAGGATTTCGAGGGTACTATTCAGCTTGACCCAATCCTGGTAAGCCGCTTGCTGCGATTGGTGAACAGCCCCTTTATGGGTTTACCCAGTAAGGTCGAATCCATCAGTAAGGCGGTTGTTTTTGTCGGGATGAAGAATCTTCGCAATCTGGTGGCTGTAGAGGCCATGCGGGATATGTTCAAGGGGGCGGATGATGGCAGCGGTTTTTCTCCCCGTAATCTTTGGCTACATTCGGCTTCAGTGGCAATTATTACGGAAATTGTCGGGAAAAGGATATTTGGTGACGGTCGGGAAGAACTTTTTCTGGCAGGCATTATTCATGATGTCGGCCTGATTGCTGAGAACCAGGTGGCGGGAGAGCAGCTGCGGCAGGCCTGTACGCTCTATCAGCCGGGCAAAAATTCCCTGATTGAATGCGAGCGGCAGATTATTGGCACAGATCATTGTGAGGTTGGTTATTTATTGGCCAAGGAGTGGAAGCTCCCCAGTGGTGTTTTAAAGGCCATACGTTATCATCACAAGGTTGATGAGGCGATAAAACCGGCAAGTGTGGTTGGGATATTACAGCTGGCCGAGTATATAGCCGGCAAGATGAAGTATCCCATGATTTTAGATAAGATCGAACCATTGCCCGCTCATCTTGTCAGGCATGTGAAGTCCATGATGGCCAATTACAAGATCATCGTCAGGGATCTGCCTGCCGAGATGGCCAAGGCCAAATCTCTCTATGAGTCGGAAGGGTAAAAAATGGTTGATTTCGCTGATGAAATATTTGCTGATTTAGAAGAGCAAGATGCCCGTGAGCTTGAATTTATGCGGCATCTGGCATCGACAATGCCCATAATGGTTTTTATGCTGCGTAAGGATTCCGGCCAGTCCTTTTGTAGCGATGAGACGGCGGTTGTTGCGGCGCTTGCCGCAGAGGATTGGGAAAAGATCAGTCGGCATAACGGGCCACTGGTTCTTGGTGAGCGTAATGTTGGCGCTGTGGTTGGGGTGCGGGTCGCTGAAATGGCGGGAGTTCTTCTGGCTTGGCCGCGCCAGGATGCTGGTGGTGATGTTTGTTCTCTGCTGGCGGCCCAGATTGTTAATGAATGCGCCGCGCACGCCCTTTTGCTAGCGGAACACGAAAAGGTCAAAACAGAAAACGGCCAGCTATATCGGGAGATCCGGGCCGTGGACTCTCAACACCATGAGCTGATTGAACATAATCACCAACAATATCTCCTGCTGCGAGAGAAGGAACAAAATTATGCCAGGGATCTGGAGTCCGAGATCGCCAGACAGACGGCAGATTTACGGGAGGCAAATAAACAGCTAGAAGAGGCTAGCCGCCTGAAAAGTGAGTTCCTGGCCAATATGAGCCATGAGCTGCGGACGCCGATGAATGCCATTATCGGTTTCTCCGAGTTGTTGATGGACACCGGTTTGAATGAAGAGCAAAGGGAATATGCAGTTACGGTCAGGGAATCAGGCAATGGTTTGCTAGGCTTGATTAATGATATTCTCGACTTTGCCAAGATTGAGGCCGGTAAACTTGATATTGCGGCCGAGCCTTTTGTGATGCCGGATATTATAAAAAATGTAGCGGCTATGTTCATGAAACCGGCCAGGGATAAAAATATTGATCTCCAATATTTTGTGGCGCCGCAGGTGCCGGAAAATTTGGTTGGTGACAGTGGCCGCTTGAAGCAGATTTTGGTCAATCTGGCGGGGAACGCCATGAAGTTTACTACAGACGGTAAGGTGGAAATCCGGGTTGAACTGGTTGAAAAAATATCCGGCGCGGTCATGATTCGTTTTCTGGTGCGTGATACCGGTATTGGTATTTCGCTAGAGCATCAAGCCGCTGTCTTTGAAAAATTTACTCAGGCGGATGGTTCTATATCCCGCCGTTTCGGCGGTACTGGCCTGGGCCTTGCCATAACCTGCCAGTTGGTTGCCATGATGGGCGGCCGGGTATATCTGGCTAGCGAAGAGGGCAAAGGCTCAACTTTCTGTTTCACCATCAAGATGGTTATTGCCGAGACAAAATCAGAAGACCAGGATAAGACGGCGGCCGCTAGCCGGCAAAATAATAGTCAGGCCCTGGGCCTCAAGGTTCTTTT
>JAADIV010000048.1 GCA_013151175.1 Deltaproteobacteria bacterium
GAGTAACCGCCGTAAAAGAAGCAGGAATTAACGCCACTGGAAACATTTCCCCATGGATACCCGCTGCCCCTCCCCCCCCATAGTAATTATTGGTATTAAAATTTCCCTTAACCACCCCGGCATTGCCCTGTTTGTCGATATAAAGGCCACCGATAAAACCGGATAAATAGTCACCATACCCGTAGTAATAATTTTGACTATTTATATTATTTGCGGTACCCATAGCCAGATAGCCCCAATAAGAGCCATTATGGGAGTTATCAGCCGGATTCATAATGGTGTAACTGCCGTCATAGGGGTTATAGCTATTGATTCCGGCGACATAAACACTGCCACCTCCTGCTCCGCCGCCCCAGATATCTGCATCCAACAAACCATCAAAGGAGGCCGGATTCGCCTGGGTCGTTCCCGCAGCAAGTAAATCCTGATAAATGCCGCCCAACAGACCATCCTGGAAAGAACCAATATCATTGAAACCGGAATTGATTGTCTGGGTATCCAAGCTCGTCAGCCCCGTCGGCAAAGAGCTTAAATTACTCAGGGCCGTACCGGTATAACTTTGGGGAGCGCTGCGGCTATAGCTGCCACTGGCACTGTAATTACCAAGAAAACCGTTGGCTCCGTAGGTAAAACCGCCGGCCGGAGTGAAAGTCATCTCATCGTAGGTATTATCAGGATGATAGTCCCGGCGGGTAATGGTATTATTGGTATTATCATAATACCAACTTGTACCCTGGTTCTCCCCCTTAACGGCGGAATATTCATACATGGCGGCGGTGCCGTCCGTTATTATTGCGGTTCTGCCATAATTGGTCTGCCGGTAGGATTTTATCGACTCGGCATGACTATGAGCAGTACCGTTCAGGATACCATTAAACATAAAGTCAGCACCTTTAGACCACTCGCCCGCCGCCGCCCCCATCCAGGCGCCGTTGGCCGTACTGTTTATATCGTAGGCGGCAGACAGATCCCCGCTAATCCAACCGGAATTACTTGGGGTGATAAATTGGCCGCTAAAATAAGAACCACCGAAATCACCGTTATTTGTTCCGCTGTTGGTACTATCAAAATAAGACCATGCTGCCCATATACCAAAATTAGGCTTCTGCCCGGTATTGGTAACATGACTGCCGAATTCGCCCTTACCTGATATTTCCGCGTCCCAATAAGACAGACTAGAACTATTGTTTACAGCGTCATAGCCAAAAAGCAGCCGAAATATTCCCCAGTCAAGATCTTTAATATTCAGGGTACGGCCAGCGCCTGAACCGTAAATTACCTGATCGTTAAAGTTACCGGTTGAGTTGTTGTAGTAAGAGCCGCTATAACCGTGTAATTCCCCCCACATAAGGCCGCTGTCTAAATTGGCGGCCAGTTGGTCGGGGCTGAAACCGACCGTGCCTGGATGCTGATCATCAGACAAAGTAGCCGTAGTTGACCAACTAGAAGTCAACGATGCCGCTGCGTCAACCGTTCCAGTTAAAGTTCCCACCCGTCCGTTGGGATCCACATAGATCAAGGCCGTGTTAAGTGTGGATGAATCCAGAATACCGGCAAAAAAGCCCTCATACCCCACCGGTGAACCGGCGGGACTCTGCAGGCTTAGATCAACCAGAACCCTGCGGGAATAATTGTTATCTGCCGGGACATAGGTGCCGGTAAAAGTTAGCGGATTTTGTCCGTAAGAACCCGTAACGGCGGCGAGGGCGCCCATGGAAACAGAGGCCGTCCCACTCTTAACGGCGGCGTTTGTGCTGCGGGTATCAAAATTACCAGGAAGATCGCTCCACGAAGCACCGTCCTGGGGAGCGGTAAAAGTAGTTGGATCGCTGCTACTAGTGGCATCCCACGGGCTGCTCGATATCAGCGGCGAGAAATCACCCGGGTCGAAATCCATCATGTACCACTCTTCCCCAAAAGGTAGGTACATCATCGACTTATCCTTGTTTATACCGTCATTATATTCGTATATCCTGGAGGCGAAGGGTATAGTACCGGCGGCAATATCGGCGCTAGCCGAGACCTGAAAATAATCGTATTCGAATCGGCGTTTATTACTGCCATCCAGCCGCCATAATTCACCATGATGGCCAATACCGGGAACCCATGCAAAAGAACTGTTGCTGGCATAAGGTGTCGGTGCGGGCTGCGGGTTATAATTTTGGTTATTGGGATCAAGCGTTGGATCATAGCTAGAGCTGTTAGGATCAAGCACTGGATTGTACTGCGGGCTGTTGGGATCAAACCCCGGATTATAATCAGAAGCCAAAGCCGCCTTTATCTCATCCGGATTATCGACCAGAGCGGTAAGGGTATCGACAGAAGCCGTACTTTTTAAAGTAGGATCTTTCTTAACAACGGCAGCAACAGCCGCAATATTATCCTGCGAATCGGTTATGGAAGGCGCAGTCGTTTTGCTGCTGTCATCAGTCCCAACGTTTTGGTGGGCAGAGGCATCAACAGCCGGAGCAACGTCATAATCCCCGGCAATATCTCCCACTACCGCATTACCGTTCTTACTCTTGGCCGCCTTCCCCGGCTTGCCACCATTTTTATTCTTATCTTTATCGGCCTTTTTCTCTCCTTTTTTACCGCTTTTACCCCCTGCCGTACCGCCTCCTTCCTTACTTTTATCCATCCCGGCCTGCTCCAGTTCGGGACTGCTTAACTCTGCCGGAGTGGCCTTCCTGACTATGGGGATAGCCGTGGGACTACTGACTTCTATCAGCTGGCCGGTGGGGATATTGAACACCTGGTTGGGCCTTCTCTTGTTAAAACCGTAGCCATAGCCTCTCTTGAAAGAGGCAAAACTCACCCCGAAACGATAGGAGGTGAGGAAATTGGTTCCCCTGACTCCGACAACCATGGTGGGGGTATGCACCTCAAATTTCCGTTTCCTTAAACGGCTGAGGGAAAGACTAGCCTTATTGACAATATTCTGCACCTTGCCCCTGGATAAATCTATAATGGCGTTAGGACTGTCTCCAATGGTATATTTGGTTAGCGTGACCTTTGAGCCAGAAGAAATACGCATAATATTCTTATTGACAAAGGTTACCTCGGCCACGGATTTACTCTTTGAGCGAATCACATCACCTGCTTCCACCTTATCGCCAAGCCTGACAATTACCGCCTGCCTGCCGGCCCGGCTGAGGTCAACCCGGCCCTTAACAAAGGTAAATTTCCCAACCACCGCCGCCCACACCAGGGCGGGAAGCAGGAAAAAAAGTGCAACGGCAATCATTGAGGTTACAAATGTCTTTTTCATAACTCATCCTCGTTATATTTCCACCTATCACAGAGACTCGGATTAATAGCGGTATTCAAGGCCAAGGGAAACCATATTCTGCCTATAGCTGTATTGGCCGATATTGGAATCCGAATCAACCCTGGTGAACTGACCAATAAGACTGGTACGCTTGGCGCAGGCCCAACTTATCCCAAAAGAGCTGCGCAACAGATTATCATGCCGTTTCCTGGCAGCAGTCGTTATGGTGATAAAATCCAACTCAAGACTGGGATGGTCGTATCTGGTGCGGGTGAATATCGTGCTAGCCTGCAGCTTTACCTTGGCAGTCAGCGGATAGGAGATATTGCCGGATACCCGCCACGATGAATTATCAAACCAGTCGCCCTTGGTATTTTCATTACTATAGTCAAGCCGCATATTGAAAAAACCCTGCTTCATATAAAGCCAGACCCAGCTAATATAGGCATTATACCCCCGGGAATTGCGGTCGCCATCCGGGCTTAAAAAGGCATCGGCATAGTCATTTTTAAAATAGCCGCCATACACCTCCAGAATCTGTGTCTTATTCAGCACCCGCCTGAACATCGGCCCCATTTTTAAAGTGCCTAGATAGGCCGCCATACCGGGGTTTTTCTTCATGATATGGGTGTACTCAAGAGAGAGATTCAGCGAAGACCTGCCCCAACTGTAGCCGGGAGTAATGGTGATATCATTGGCAATGGTGTCGTTGGTATTGGAGTGTTTCTGGTTGATATTGGCACTCGCGGTATAGGCCGCGTTGAAGAGCCATGGTTTCGTCGTATTGGGCGAATAATCAAACCGCACAGTCGGGGTTAAATTGAGGCTCCTGTCATCTGTAATGGTGGGCGAATAACGCCGATGGTCAACAGCATCATTCAACATATTGTCATTATATTGGTAGAAGGCGCTGAAGGTTATATGCAGCGGCTTCATCATCTCAAGACGCTGCTCAAGGGCGCTCTCGTACTGACGGGCAAAACTCGCCATATCACTGAGAGGATCCAGGGTAATAGCCGCCTTAAACATATCACGGGCCTTCTTTAAATCCCTGCTCCTGACGTACTGCATGGCAATTTGGAAATTGGCGGACTGCCGTAATTTAGGATTCAGCCGCATGGCACGTTTATATTGACCGATGGCCTCGGCGGTCATATTCTTCTTGGCCAGTATCCGCCCCTTCATAAAAGCGATATCTGCCGCCGGCATAAGCCCGTCCCGCTCGGCCAACGCCAACCATTTTGAGGCCTCGTCAAGGAGCTTGGTGCCCTTGCCTTTGGCAATACACAAGGCATTGATTAATTCAGGCAGCCCCTCCTTTATCCTCGGCCGCCCGGTAACCGACTGCCGGAAAAAGTAGATTGCCTTGGCAATATCGGGAATCTGTTTATAGCTGAGTCCCAGAAAATATGCCACGGAGGTATTGTCCGGGGCAATCTTATGGGCCTTAAGCAGAATTGGCACCGCCTCCTCATAGTTTTCGAGTTTATACTGGGCGACAGCCTGCCGCAAAAGACTCTGTACCGTGGGATCATCGTTGACCGGGCCGGCCATAACCAGTGCTGGCCCCAAAATCATCATCAGGCAAACCAACAGTCCCGCTGCATATCTTCCTACCTTTACCATCAGTTATTCCCTCCCCAAAGAAAGTGATATAATACCCCGCCATTTACCAAAATTCAATAAAACTCGCGCGTAACCAACAGCCGTAATTCAGCATCTGCGAAATTTCAAAGCAGCACCTGATTTTTGTGAGGCAGGCAGCGTAACCACTGTTACCCCCTAACGCAACGCCCCGTGTCATGCCAATATGAATATCTGGCATTTACCCGCAACTATTTTTGTGTCAGACAGAAAACCCTGTCCCAGGCGCCGTTGACCGCTGCAGGCGGATGCTCCGCGTACTGCCGGCAACGCTTGACGTAGAGTGCTGATGGATTAAGCGCGTTATCTGGAAAGGCCTCATAGGCTGCGGCCTCAGTAAAACGGTCGGCGGCCGCCAGCCACTGCATCTCGGTATATAATTTCATGGCCTGAGCAAAGATGGCAAAAAGTTGGCGTTCTCTATCGGTTAACTCCCCTTTCATGGCCGCCAATTCATATATATACACTGGTTCAGACTTTCCGACTACGGTTATTCTATCAATTAAACGAGCCTCGATGCAAGCGGCAATAACAACGGTTTGGCCCTGGTCATTCACAAATTGATGGTTGTAGGTATATTCGCTGATCAAGGTATAAATTCCGTATTGCTTGGCCGCCGCCTCCAAACGGGCGGCCAGATTAACGGAATCGCCAATCATGGTGTAATTCATCCGCATTTTCGACCCCATATTGCCGGTAACAATTTCTCCCGTATTGATGCCGATCCGCATCCGCATATTATGAACAATATCCGGCCATTTATAACCCGGCCGCCATACCGTTTTGGCCGTCTGACAGCCTGTTTCCACCTGATTATCGGCCTGCTCATGGCTCCATTTTTCCCGAAGTTTTCCCAAGGATTTCTGCATCATCACCGCCGTGCGGCAGGCCCGCAGGGCATGATCGGCCATGGTTACCGGGGCGCCAAAGAAGGCAATAATCGCGTCCCCTTCGTATTTATCCAGGGTACCCTTCTCCAACAACAATATGTCGGTCATTGCCGATAAATATTCATTGAGGAGTTCCACTAGCTGCTCGGGCCGCAATTTTTCCGAAAAAGTCGAAAATGATTGAATATCGGTAAAATAGGCCGTGATAACGTCAACGCCTCCCCCAAGTTTAGGGCTAGTCTTATTTTTATACATTATATCAATAAGTTCCGGTGAGATATACTGCGAAAAGCTTCTTTTTAAAAAGTTTTTATCCTTTTCCTCGCTCATGATCCGAATCACCGTGACCACTATGAATACCATGACATTAGCGGCGGCCATGGGGATGATGCGCAAAACATAGTTATGCGAATAGAAGAGGATGTAACTACCAGCAAAGATTGCCGCCGTGGAGAACATGAGGAAAAAGAAATTAATCCGCACATTCATAAAGGCGTAGATGATAGCCAACATTATGCAAAGGCCGAAAAGCAGGAGTATATTTGTCAAATTTGACGAGCGCCTGAGAAGATTGTTGGTGGCTACTGTGCTGAAGGCATTGGCCATTACCGTGACCCCGAACATGGAACCGTAGGGGGTTACTTTGATATCATTGGCCATGCCGGCGGAATAGGCGCCAGTAATAATTATCTTGTCGTAATAACGGTCAAAATTACCCCGATAAATATCGTGGAGCTGAGAGAGTATCTGATAACGGTCAAGGCGGAATGATGCCGCCTGCTTTATACCGTTATCACGCAGCCATTGGGCGTAGAGCCGGCTAGCGGCTCTGATGGTTTTTGGTCTCGATAAATTGCCAGATTTTATCAGACTGTCAATATCATCAAAAAACATACCATAGAGGATGAACCTGCCGCCTGCGGGGTCAATATTGGCAATATAGTTAAAGACGTGTGCAGAACTCAGATCATGAAATTTTTGCCGGCAGGCCATAAGGGCCTTTTGGCTGTAACTGCCAATATTATCTCTATACCAGGCCAATAGACGTGACTGGTCGTAAGCGGGCGGGATAACGCCGTTGGCACCGACCGCCGGCAGGTCGGGAATGGCGCCAGTCTTTAGAACATCGACATAGCTTTTGGTTTTAAAGAATTGATATTCTTTTTGTTGCGCTGAACCAGGATCGGGATATGAAACTTCCTGGCGGCCGGCAAAATTTATCGGGAAAAAGCCGGGGACCCCGGCGTAATTATCTTCCAGGGGAATGACAATATCCTTTTTGTGATAGATGACCACTTCCACCTTGGCCGAGTTCAGGGCAACAGCGGCATCATAGACCTCACGGCCGGCCAGGAGCCGATAGCGACCGCCTGTGTCAAGCAGTTTAATTACAGCGCTAGGGATCCGTTCACGGTCATCCGGATAGATAACCCGATATTCCATCTCCAAAAAATTGCGGAGATTTTTATTATACAATTTTGCCATCGAACTGACAGGCAGGTCAATAAGAGCTTTTAATTTATGAAAGTCGCGCAGCTGCTGCCGCAATTGATTATTACTGGTCAATTCAGGCGCCAGGGCATTCTTCAAGGTCAGCGAATGAGCGGAAAAGACAATCTGGTCTTTGGAGCCAAGGCGGTAAAATCTGGAGAGGAGGGCTAACACCGCCGTAAAATACCGGCGCCGCTTCCCCTTTTGCGTCTGATAGATATGACTCAGGAGAAATGAACGAACCACGGAATCATTATCCGGCCATTGATTTACCGTAACCGGTTGGGCGTTAGCCATAAACTCCGGCACCAGTGGCTCAAGCGAGTAATACCACGGTCTGATACCAGCCGGCACGGCCTGGGAGTAAGGGGCCATTACGCGCTCCGTCTGCATAATCCGCCGCAGATAGGGGCTGTTAGGCCTTTTCTGCCCGATAAGAAAGAGATCTATATAGACGTTTCGATATTTTTTCAGGGCATCGGCCAGTGAGCTGTCCATGCCGGAAAAGGCCTTCCTGATCCTGCTTACGGCCCGGGGATCATCTGGCAACTGCGCCAAGAGCGACTGCGGAACTTTTTCCGGCATCACAAAGGCAATATCGAAATAAACCGCCTCTGGGGAAAACCTCTGCACCGCGTTAAGAAACCTGGCATGAACATCGCGATACCAAGGCCATTTACCCAACACCCCCAACGATTTATTATCGATACCGACAATGGCTATGGAATTAGACACATAGGGGTTAGCCCGACCCTGAACACACGCTAAAACATCCGGCTCCCGTAAGTAGAAAAAGCCGTCAGTGATTTTTTTCTCTAGCCCGTCAAAGATAATCGTTTGGGTGGATAATTCCCGAAATGCCGCAGCCAGGGCTAAACCAATAAGGAAAAAAAAGAAAAATTTTCGCATAGCGTTTAACCCCACCCATGATAAACGGGAAAACCACCTGGTTACGCCGCGCTAACCCGACCCGCGCGCGTTGCGTACCCCAATTTTTATCCTTTACAAAAGAACTTCCGCCCCTTCCATTCAAACGCGTCCTGTTGGCGGTCTGGGAGAACTTGCCTGGCATAATCAGCCGCGATACCCGATTCGATGAGAAGGTCACAGACATCTTCATCGATATGATTATCCTTGACCATAAAGCTGAGAATGCGGATGGATTCTGACATCAATTTGCCCGGTTTATAGGGGCGGTCTGCGGCAGTAAGGGCCTCAAAGACATCGGCAACTGCAAGAATCCTGGCCGCCAAGGGAATCATATCTCCGGAAATACCACCGGGGTAGCCGCTGCCGTCTAGTTTCTCATGATGCATAGCGGCAATAGCCGGCACATTTCCCAGTTTCTTGGGAAAGGGCAGATTACTCAGCATCTTGCCGGTAACCACCACATGGTTGTTGATTATAGACCTCTCTTCATCGGTTAGAGTACCCCTGCGGATAGAGAGATTTTTAATCTCATCGGCGCTTAACAGGTTGAATTCCTCAGCGCCAATCTTAAATTTACGGGCGCCAATCTCCTCTATCCGCGCTATGGCCTCATCGGCAAGAAACTCCCCGCCCTTGTTGACCTTGTAAAGAAACTCCAGATCATCGTGAAGGGCCGTTGTCCAGGCCCCCAGTTCATCATCATTCCCGGCGTCAGAGTCCGTGCCAAGCTGCTGCCGCAGGCCGGCAATAATGGCATCCCTTTTCAGGATCTCAACCCGGTAGCGCACCGCCTCCACCCGATCAAAAATTGTCTCCAGTTTCGTTGATTTATCCACCACCTGCTCCGGGGTGGTGATCTTACCGACATCGTGCATCCAGGCCGCTACACTGATTTCCTGCAGCTCATCGGCAGAGAATGAAGTATCCGCGTATTTACCGTTGGCGGCGGTATTAATCGCGGCGGCCAACATCTCAGAGAGCTTGGCCACCCTTCTGATATGTCCGGAAGTATATGGCGATTTTTCATCAATAGCTGCGGCAATCGTCTGAATGAAGGAGTTGAATAACTCCTCTAAATCCCTGATTAAACGCACATTGGTAACAGCAATGGCGGCCTGGGATGCCAGGCTGGCAACGATATCCACCTCGTTTTCAGAAAAATCAATGATCGCCCCGTTTTTTTGATCCTGGGCATTAAGCAACTGCAAAACCCCGATCACCGTATCTTCATGATCTAGCAGTGGAATCACCAACATCGATTTGGAGCGGTAGCCGGTTTTGGTATCAAAATCCCTGGTTCCCTGAAAATCAAAACCCTCGGCATTATAGACATCGGCAATATTAACCGGATGGCCGCTGATGGCGCAGTGAGTCGCAACATTTTTGTGATTCAGGCTGCCATCGGCAAGCTTCAGGGGGACTGAGGGCCAACAGATAGGTTTTGCCGTACCGCCCATCTTCACCTTCAGAGTTATATTACGGACAATGGAAAAATCAAGCTCATCTTTTTCGTCATTTTTGATATAGAGGGTACCGCCGTCAGCATTGGTGAACTGCATACAATTGGCAACAATCATCTCCAGAAGCCTGTCAATATCCTTTTCCGCTGACAGAGCAGCGCCAACCTTTATCAACTCCCTGATCCTGACACTTAAACCCTGAGCGAATGAATCGATCTCCCGCACCACATTCTGCAGCAGGACATTTAAGGCAGGCTCTTCACTCAGCGGTTTTGTTGCCATAGTATTGCTCCCGATTGGTAGAAACTTAAATAGTTAGTCAGACACTAGTTAAATTCAGTGGTATTTTGCCTAAATAACAAACCGGTCAGAGGCCTGAAATCATATAGTATTCACCCCGCACACCGCCGGAGCTGCTGTCACCTGTCACCTGCCCCCTGTCACATTCACCCCCGCGCGCCGCCGGAGCTGCTTCTGATAGCAGTCTATTTTTTTTTGACAGGTCTCGCACAGCCCCCGCAGATAAAACATATTCTGCTCAATGGCCCCGGCATACAAATCCTCATCAATACCCCAACGCTCCTGGAAATGAGCCTTGACATTGGCGGCAATACCCTGAAAATCTTCGTTTAGGCGTTTTATGGCGATGGAGTTATAGAATTCGTCCGTTTTTTCAAGCAATTCCAGTTCAGATATGTAGTCGGCGGCCAATCCGCCTTCCTGAAATTCGTTGAACAGGGAAGGCAGTTTCTCCAAATATTGGCGGTCGGCCATTTGGGCGGTAATATCGGCGGTACCCAGGACATAGCCCAAAATACGCATTTTTTCGTTATGAAAATGCAGCTCCGCCGGTCGTTCCGCTAATATCGTACAACGTATCATCTGCGAACAATCATGCAGTTCATCATCTGATAATTCCGCCTGGTCAAAATATTCTTTAAGCAAATTAATGCTTCTCTCTTCATGGCCGATGGTGTATTTGGCCCCGGTTCCCTCCCGATCATTCTGACGCTGAATCAGCCCCGTATCGTGAAAAAATGCACAGTAAACGGCCAGTTGCACCTGCCGGGGGGTAAACTCCGTCCCGTTGAGCCGGAGGCCGTGAATGATGCGGATCAGCGCCAAGACAACCAGATAGGTGTGGTTGACATCGTGGTACGCGGTATTGCTAGCCCGGTAGCCGGGGTAATTACCCCGAAAAAGGCGCGTTATATCAACATGAAGTCGCTCAAGGGCGGTAAAATCGAAAGATGCAAATATGCAGGAGATAATTTTTTTTATCTCCACAAATATATTCTCTGGCTCCACACACGAGCAAAGTTCGTGTAATCTTTTGTTATGCTTATCCATAATTTACCTCGAAGATGTCAACACCTCATGCAACCGAGCCGTCAGCAACATTAGCCGCCCCTGCACCGACCATAAATATACCCCAAGATAGCAGAATAATCCAATTTTAGCTGAAGTTTTACGGCACACTACCCTCCATGGCAGGATTTGCTCCGGGGACACCCTGCAATCACCACGGGCGGGTTTAAAACCCGCCCCTACATCTGTCCTCTGAAGTTGACAAACAGGGGCGGATGCGGTATCGTCTATCCGGTGCGGGATAGTGCTGTGTATGGGTACAAATAGATTTTTTCACGGGTCTTTATTCTTCCAAATGGGGCATCACTCCAAATATTTCGACCAGTTTGCATAATAAGAAAATTATTTTTTGTTGTTGCCATTGAATAATGATGCGATTTCCCCGCTAGCATCGTATAACGGCGATACAATTAAAACAAAAGCGGGAAAACGCTGTCTCTCCTGGAGATAAAGGATGAAATGCCCATATTGCGGTCATTTAGATAACCGGGTTGTTGATTCGCGTTTGAACAAAAACAGCACGATAACCCGGCGGCGGCGTTTGTGTGAGGCCTGTGAACGGCGTTTTACCACCTATGAGCGCCTGGAGGTAGTCATGCCGATGCTCATCAAAAAAGATGGGCGGCGTGAGGCCTGGGACAGATTGAAGGTAGTCGAGGGAATGAAAAAGGCCTGTGAAAAAAGGCCTGTCTCCATGGCGCAGTTGGAAGAGGTTATTGATACCCTTGAGCGTGAATTACAGGATTTAGGGGAACGGGAACTGGAGATTTCCGTGGTTGGTGAACGTATTATGGCTAGCCTCAGAGAACTTGACGATGTAGCTTATGTGAGATTTGCTTCAGTTTATCGGCATTTCAAGGATTTAAACGAGTTTATGGATGAACTCAAAGGAATGTTGGGCGGTAATGGCAAGGCGTGAAACTGCGGAAATTGATGAATCATTTATGAAGATGGCCCTGCGATTGGCGGTACGGGCTAAAGGCCGCACCTCTCCCAATCCGTTGGTTGGCGCGCTTATCGTTAAAGATGGTGCAGTAATCGGTCGTGGTTACCATAAAAAGGCCGGTACTCCTCATGCGGAGGTAAATGCCATTGCCGATGCCGGGGGCCTGGCCAGGGGAGCCACAATATATGTAACCCTGGAGCCTTGTAACCATCAGGGACGCACCCCGCCCTGCACCCGGGCAATTATGGAGAGCGGCCTGGCGCGGGTGGTCATCGGTATGGCAGATCCTAACCCCCTGGTCGCCGGCGGTGGCAGCGGCTATCTTGCCTCGCAAGGTCTTGATGTAGTGAATGGTGTTTTAGAAGACAAGTGTCGGCGGATAAATCGTCCATTTAGCAAATGGGCAACTACAGGCCGGCCCTGGGTGATTATGAAGGCAGGTCTCAGCCTTGACGGCAGAATGGCCGCCGGTAGCGGCAAACCTGATTGGATTAGCAACGAAAAATCAAGAAGATATAGTCATGTTCTCCGGGATAGGGCAGATGGTATCCTGGTTGGCATCGGCACGGTTTTGGCGGATAATCCCTCCCTAACAACCCGTCTTCCGGGCCTCAGCCATAGTGACCCGACAAGAATCGTTCTTGATACCAAGCTGCGTATGCCGCCAACTGCCAAAATGCTGACGCTTAACTCCGGGGCCGAGACCATAGTTTTTTGCGCCGCCGATGCTCCGCCGGACAAAAAGAAAGCCCTGCAACGGGCGGGGGCAGTTCCCGTTCCGGTAAAAATTGCTGATAACGGCCGGCTTGACTTGGAAGATATTCTGTCCGAATTGGGGAAACGGCAGATAAGCAGTGTCCTGGTTGAGGGCGGCAGCAAGGTGCATACATCTTTTCTTGACCGGGGTTTGGTGGATCAGGTAAATTTGTTTTACGGGCCATTTTTTATTGGCGGTGACGGTATTCCCGTAGCCGGCACTTTGGGATTGGACGTTGTGGAACAAGCCCCACGCCTCAAAGATGTCAGCAGCCGTCGTTTTGGTGATGATGTGATGATTGAGGGATATTTTTAGTGTTTACCGGAATTATTCAGGGCAAGGGTAAAATTATGGCGGCCCGCCCCATGGGCGGCGGTACTTCCTTTTCCATTACGGCAGATTTTAACCTTGATGACCCCGCTGAAGGTGAGAGCATAGCGATTAATGGGGTCTGTCTAACAGCCAGGGAGATAAATGGCCGTAACTTCTGGGCGGATGTTTCTCCTGAGACCCTGACCAGAACCTCTCTTGGCGTTCTCCCGGTTGGCGGAATTGTTAATCTGGAGAGGGCCTTGCGGCTCAGTGACCGCTTGGGCGGACATTTGGTCAGTGGCCATGTGGACG
>JAADIV010000145.1 GCA_013151175.1 Deltaproteobacteria bacterium
TGGTGTAAACCGTATGAAAATCCGCCATATTAGATTACTATCTTTATTTGCGGGTGATTTTTCAGCGCCTTGAACAGGGTATTGCGTTCCGCCTCGCTATTCACTTCCAGAGTCAGACTCCAACTATGATATTTGCCGGTACGGCTAGCGTTGCTATAGTTAAGGGTGTATTTCCCGGCGGTTATGGCTGTGATGGCCTCCTTCACCATATCCTTATCCTGGCCGATTATCTTGTAAGACCATGAACAGGGATAGGAAATTCTCATCTCCTTTTTGTCTGACAGCATATATAATGTTCTCCATGTGATTCGCGGCGGCCTGGCCCATTGTTAGTCGAAACGTGAGCGACCAACAAACCATACTCTCCATGGTTGTCAACACTCCGCCATGTAAGCGTTTCAGGGATACCCTATTTTACCCGCACCTGCTTTTTTGACAAGAAATAACTTCGCTGTAGCGTTCTCCTGGGGCCTTAATACGGCATTTGATACCACTCTGTATTATGAAACTTGACAAGGGAAATGGCCTTGGGTATGTTCGGAGCCCACCGGCGGAATTTGGCAGAATCCGTCATTTATTTGATTACAGAAAATTAGGATTACCATGAGTAAAATAACCAAGCGCCTGTCCATGCCCGATCTAGTCACCTATGGAGATTGTTTTAAACATTACACCTATGACCAGGATAAGGTCTGCAGTCCGGAAGAGACCGTAGCCCGGTTCAAACAGAAACTTGTCGATACCGGACTTGATATATTGAACGATGTGCGGCGGGTCGATAACGGCCGCTTGGATATTCCGGTTTATTTCAGCGTTTGCGGCAAGGAGGCCTTTGAAGTTATCCGCACCAAGAAGCAGATGGGCAAGGGCTGCACCCCGGCCCAGTCTAAGGCCAGCGCCTGTATGGAACTGGCCGAGCGTTTCAGCTTTTTCAGCTTCAAACAAAAACCTGCCAATTTTATGCGGGCCACTTACGCCGAACTCAAGGCCGGAGGGCTGCCCCTGCTGCCTCTCAAATACCTGTTGCAGTCAGTGCATGATGAGTCCACCTCCGAGGAGACTTTGGCCGAGCTCATCGCTGATATTCCCCTCCGCTGGGCCTGGGCCACCCGCCTTAACCGGGGGGAGATGGTACTGCTGCCCTTTTCCTGGTTTTACGCTATCAATGAGTTCAACGGCACCTCCGCCGGTAATACCTACGAAGAGACGATCCTGCAGGGTCTTGCGGAGATCGTTGAGCGCCATGTCTGTGCGGAGATAACCCGTAGACGGATAAAGGCGCCGCGGATCGATCCCGCTTCCATCACTGATCCGGTGGCCCTTGAGCTGTTGCAGAAATTTACCCGGCACGGAATTCAGGTTTATCTCAATGACTTCTCCCTGGACACCGGCATTCCCACGGTCTCCGCCCTGGCTATCGATCCCTCCACCTTTCCGGAGACCAGTGAGATTGTCTATACCGCCGGCACTACCCCGGAGCCTAATAAGGCCCTGATTCGTGCCCTGACTGAGGTGGCCCAATTGGCAGGTGATTTCAATACCAAGGCCAATTATCTGGCCAGCGGCCTGCCAAAGCCCCTGTCCCTGGATGAGGTGGATTACATCATAAACCCCGGCCGCACCGTCAAGTTAAGCGACCTGCCCGATCTTGGCGACAATAATATGAAGGTGGAGATTGACCGCTGCCTGGCGGCCCTTGCCAATCTGGACATGGAGGTGCTGGTTCTCGATGCGCAGCATCAGGATCTACAGATTCCGGCGGTCTACACCATCGTGCCAGGTGCTTATTTCCGGGAACGTTCCATGAGCAAAAACGCCGGGCTGTTTGCCGCCAAGATGGCCCATGAGCAGATCGGTGATCCCGCCGCTCAGATTGAGCAGCTCAATAAAATGGGCGCGATTCTGCCCCAGGCCTATTTCATTGAGTTTTATCTGGGCAAGAAAAAGACGGCCTTGCGGCGCTTTGATGAGGCGATAGCCCACTTCAACCGGGCCTTGGATTTGAACCCCGAAGCCGAGGATTTGCCCTATATCTACTCCTTCATGGGCGATTGTCTGAAAGATATGGAACAGTATAAGGAGGCAATCAGGGTTCTGCTGCTAGGCCTTGCAGAGGATGAGGAACGGTCGGATTTGCACAATCTCTTAGGATTTTGTCATTACAAGTTGGGTGACTATGAAACCGCCGTTACCCACTTTACTCGCAGTATAGATCTGGAGCCTGGCTCGGCCATCGATTTTGCCAACCTTGGGGTCAACCTGCGCAAGCTCAACCGTAATAAAGAGGCGGTTCACAACTTTGAGATTGCCCTGACTATGGATCCTTACCTGGAGCTTGCCCGCACCAACCTGGATGAGTTATTTGCCGGGCATAAACAAACCGCCTGTTGATTTGCAGAGAGGATATAACGATGACTTTACAGATTGAGGAACGAATTCTTACCGCCATACTGGAGCATGGCCGGCGGGAGGAACCCAATGAGGCCTGCGGCTATCTGGCCGCCAGGGACGGAGTGGTGATCCAACATATCGGCTTGACCAATATAGACGCCGCGCCTGAACATTACACCATGGATCCGGCAGAACAATTTGCCGCCATCCGCCGGATACGGGAAGAGGGTATGCAGGTGGTGGCGGTATATCATACCCGCCCGGCCCTCCGTGGAGGACATTCGTCTGGCCCATGACAGCAACATAATCTATGTGATTGCTAGCCTGATGCCGGGAGTGGAACCGGTGAGGGCCTTTAAAATCGAGCGGGGCGAGGTTACTGTAGTGCCTCTGCAGGTGTTGCCGGCCACCGGCTGTCATTGAAAATAAATTCATCCCATGTTTGGCAGAATGGAGAACGGGCCCATGATCTGCTGCAACAATCTTTTCAGACGCGGTAATTCAGGAATCAGAAGTGTAATCTGTCTGAAATGGGTCTTGCCTATCAGAATTATTGCCGTCCTGAATATGATTGCCAACTCTGGCTTTGTGGTTTGGCGGGTAATTCTGGCCAGACTTTCGCGTACGAGTGTTGTCGTACCGCTAAATATGCTGCTTATGTTATTGTTGGCCATTCATCTGCTTATCTGTTGGATAGCTTTGCGGGAATGTCAACGCAGCGTCCTGTATCATCGCCAGCTGCAACTGCGGGCAGGTAGGCCAAAAACGGGCATATCGCCAGAGAAAGCAGGAGCTTAAAAAATGGTATTGACATGGCCTGAATAATAATTATCGTTTTTGCATAATAAGGGGTTGGGTGGTTTAGCTCTATGCTATAACCGCCTGTTTATTCATGAAAAATGCAAAAAGGAGGTAGGCTATGTGGACAAGAATTGCGGACGTTCATCGTATGTTTGAGGACATGGATCTGCTTCAGTCAAGAATGAGCAGGTTCTTTGGTGACTATGATCGTGTACCGGGCTACGGCGGGGTGTTTACCGGTGGTGAATTGCCCCTGACCAATTTTTACGATACGGGCGATCATTTCGAACTTAAGGTTGAACTTCCCGGCCTGGCCAGGGAGGATTTGACCATCAAAATCCAGGGCAATTATCTGGAGATCAGCGGCAGGCGTGAGGCGGGTGCCCTCGAAGGCTATACCGTGCATCGCAGTGAGAGAGGCGATGTGAATTTTACCCGCAGCTTCACTCTGCCCGCCGAGGTAGATGCCGATAAGGTGGAGGCCACTCTGGCAGGCGGTATCCTGACCATGATCCTGCCCAAGGCGGAGGCCGCTAAACCCAGGCAGATTGCCGTGCAGTAATTGGCAGCTTCGTTTTTGCTAACTTGATTTCAGGGAGGTTTATTATGAGCGCGAGAAAGGATATTATCAAACGGGAAGAGGGAACGGAGCGTGTGCATCATATTCCCACGGCGGCGCCGCTGGTTGATATTTATGAAAATGATGAGGAAATCCTGCTCTATGCTGATATGCCGGGTGTCGTTAAGGACGGTATCAGGGTTAATATTGATAACGGTAAGCTCGCCCTTAGCGGTGAGCGTAAGCTTGTGGCTAATGGGGCCGCCAACTGGGAGGAGTTTGGCGATGTGGAGTACAGCCGGATCTTCTCGGTGCCGCAGGCCATAGATGTCAATAGGGTCAATGCCGAGTTGAAGGACGGGGTTTTGCACCTGCATCTCCCCAAATCAGAGGCGGCAAAGCCCCGCCAAATCGAAATAAAAGCGGGATGAGTGGTTGGTAATCACAGGCGTTGCAACGAACGGGGTTCCTTAGGGGCCCCGTTTTTTTTTGTAGGATGGGTGTCTAGCATGTGGCTATTGGTAAGTTTCCCCCTGGCAGTGGAATCCTTGCGGGCCGGTTAAAAAAATTACAACGTAGTACTATATATGCTATATTGACAGCTAGTTGATTTTGGATACGATTCGCACAGAAACTTGAGAGGAGAGAAATGTGATGGACGAGTATAGTTGCCCCTGGGTTGTTTTTACCCTGCGGCATGAGCGTTATGGTGTAGCTACCCCGTATGTAAGGAATATGGTTGCTATGCCGGATATAACCAAGATCCCCGATGCGCCTGAATACGTTCGCGGCGCTATAAAGATCAGGGGGCAGGTAACGCCTCTTATTGATCTTCGCAGTAGATTGGGGATGGGTTCGTTTCTTGACACCCTCAGAGATAAAGAGAATATGTTGAAGCGAAGGGAGCAGGAACACAGAAATTGGCTAGCAGAGTTGGAAAGTTCGGTCAGGGAGAATCGTCCATTTACCTTGGCTACCGATCACCATAAATGCAAATTTGGGCAGTGGTATGATTCCTACGTTCCCAAATCTTACGAAGAGGGCCAGTTCCTGAAAAAATTCGCCATGCCGCATAAACGAATCCATCAGGTTGCCATATATGTCGCGGAATTTATCGCAAAAGGCGAATCGGATAAGGCTATGCGGCTTATCTCTGATACCCGCGACAACGAATTGGCTGAAATGATAAATTTGTTCGCCCAGTTTACCAGCATTACCAAGGAGCAGGCCCAAAAGGAAATTACGATTATCCTGGAGGACGATAAAGCCAGAACCGCGATAGCTGTGGATTCAATAATAACGGTTGAAAAACTGGCGGAAGGTTCCATTGAGTCACTGCCCGATTTTGGTTGTACTAACGACGCCTCTTTGACCACCGGTGTTGCCAAGGGAGCAAAAGATAACGAGTTGATTTTTTTGCTAGATGCCGAGGCGATAATTCGTGAGGCAGGCAGCGCGCGCTAAAACCGAGCCGCCGTATAACGGTTGGTTCCATTATGGGTTTGCAACCAGGTTAGTCGTAAAAATTACGGTATAACAAGTTGACAAAACTGGGATTGCACATTAAACTACTACACGGTTCCATGGAATAGTATCGCAAGAAAACTAACAATCAACGTAAGTTACCAGTCAATACCGAAATAACATGAATAACAACGGCCTGAGCCTCTGCTCATCATCAACCGATTTATCAGACCACTCCCTGCTTAACGAAGAGCAGGCTGCATCTTTGGCAAAGACCTTCAAAATTTTGGCTAATACCAACCGACTGCGTATTTTACACGCCCTGGTCATTGAGAAAGAAGTGTGTGTATCTGATTTGGCTAAGCTTCTGGGCTTAAATACCACCGCCGTCTCCAACCAGTTACAGCGCCTGGCCGACCGGGGAATAGTCGTCTCCCGGAAAGACGGGTTAAAGATCATTTATCGCATTCTTGATCCCTGCGCTATTGCAGTTATGAATTATGCCTGGTGTCTGACGCAATGCGCCAAATGCCGTAAAGATCAACCTTCTTTGGAGAGGATAGGATGAAAAAAAGATTTGTTTTGGCCGTTGTAATGTGGCTTATTATAATCACTGGGATTGGTTACGCCTTTATCGTCCCGGGCAGCAGGGCCGGGGGTATAGCGGCCAAATCCCATTCCGCCGCCACCCGCAAAATTATTAACGTAAATGAGCTGGCCGCTAACCCTGCCGCCTTCCGGGGAAATATCATTCTGCGAGGAGTGGTGGCGGGCATCAATAAGGCCCGAGGGGTTTTCGGGATAATTGATGTTCGTGAATTCAAGTCCTGCGGTACATTATCATGCGGCCTTTACACCTTGCCCGTAAAATACATAGGTAATCCTCCCAAATTAAAAAGCTTTGTTAATATCAGCGGTCGTCTAAGCAAAAATAATAGGGGTTTTGTGATTGAAACCCAAAGCATTCAGGTAGTAAAATGAAGTGGTTAATTACCGCTTTAATATTTTTCGTAATCCTTGCGGGACATTTCATCTACAGCGTCCCGACCGCCACCTCAACTACGACAGTTAACGGCCAATGGGCATCATACCGCCTTGATCTCCCCCCCAGATCCCGTCTTAGCCGCTATATGCAAGCCGGCGATTATTGGCTTGGCCTTTCCTACGCCCTGGCCGGAGGTTTTGCCGCCTTTTGTCTATTACGGGCAGTCAGAAGGAGACGGCAAACCATTATAAGTTCCACCGGCGGTATCGCCTTAAGCGGCTTATTATGGGCAGGAGTTTGTTTTTTTACCGGCTGTTGTGGCTCCCCCATGCTGCCTATATATTTAGGACTTTTAGGGCCAAAATTTATAGGCGTAACTAAGCCGCTGACCTTTGCTATAACGATTTTATCAATTTTCATCGGGGTCATAATAATGTTTAGACGGCCGCGCAGCAAAATGCACATTCTTTAAATCAGGAGCATGCAATGTCAACTCTTGTCTATATGAAAATACTGGAATTATCACCCGCCAGCTATGACCGCTGGATGCGTTTCCTCACCCTAGGCAGAGTGAACCACATTAAAAAAGAAATCGCCGCCAATTGGATCAATCCCGGCGACAACGTCCTTGAAATTGGCTGCGGCACAGGATCTCTTGCCGCTTTAATGACCAAGCGTGGGGCCAGGGTTACCGCAGTTGATATTTCGGCGAAAATGCTTGCCGAGGCCCAAAAGAAAGTGCCGGCAGCCGATTTTCATCACCTGACCGCCCTGGAAATCGACCAGTTCCCGCAAGACAAATTCAGCCGCATTGTGGCCACTCTCTCTTTTAGTGAATTAACCATAGCTGAACTGGACATGGTTCTCAGCCTCTCAGCCAATTTGTTAAAGCCGGGCGGCTTGCTGATTGTGGCCGATGAGGTGCGGGCAACAAAACTGTGGCAGCGTTTTTTGGCGGTGCTTATGCGTTGGCCGCTAGCCATTATCACCTTTCTGATTACCCAACAGACTACCCATGTCATAAAAAACTTCGAGGCCCGGCTCACAGCGGCTGAAAAGTTCGAACTGATACAGCGCCATGAATATTTACTTGGTACCATGGCCCTTTTTATCGGCAGAAGAAGCGATAAGGTCAGTTCAGGGGCCGCGGCCAAAACAGGCGGAGGTGTCCCTTGCTGAATATAATAAAAGATTTCTGGTTTCTTTTTGGCCGTCTTTTTCCCTTTCCAACCAAACCGGGTTTGCGCCAAGTTGGCTCGCCGGATAAAAATTCGCCGGTTCTGATAACCGCCAATTTTGAGCTAACTGTACGCCAGGTAATTAACACCCTGAATAAAGACGGTATCAATGCCTGGCTGCTAGTGGCCAATACCCGTGGCATCAACGTCTGGTGTGCTGCGGGTGGTGATAACTTCTCAACCGATACGGTTATTTCCGCCCTTAAATCAAGTAAAATTGAGGAAATGGTTGACCATAAACGTTTGATCCTGCCGCAGCTATGCGCTAGCGGGGTTAATATTCACTCCCTGAAAAAAAGAAGCGGCTGGCAGGGGCGCTTCGGCCCCGTGGATATCAAGCACCTCGCGGCCTGGCTGCAGAGCGGCAGACCCAATCCGCCCGCCGAACACCGGCGGGTGTTGTTCCCCTTCAAGAACCGCCTGGTCATGGGCACAAATCTTGGTGTTAACACCCTGCTCTTTGCCATTCTTCCCCTGCTGCTTGCCTCGTACTGGTTGCCGGGATTCTGGTGGAAATCATTGCTGCTGATCTTCGCCGCCGCCATTTTAAACTGTCTGTTGGTCTTTAAACTTCCCGGCAAACCGGGATTACAGAAGGGACTTGCCCTGGGGGGCATAGCGGCAGCGATCTTTACGGTTATTGCCGTATCTGCCCTGCACCTGCCCTTTATCAACTTAAGCGGCTGGCTAATCTGGATAATTGTCATCGGAGCCTATCTTGGTTATGATACCCCATCTTGGTCACCCCTGTGGCGTACGGACATGAAGGAGCTGCTCCTTGGTGAAAGAAATACAGAAGTCAGTGTCAGCCCTGAAAAATGTATTGGCTGCGGACTTTGCCAGAACGTCTGCCCGGCCGGAGTATTCGGCCGTGATCTGCTCAGCGGCAAAAGTACGGCGCTGCACCTGGAACGATGTCAGGCCTGCGGCGCCTGTGTAGAGAATTGCCCGGCAGCGGCAATTGAAACCAATTTTGAGGGTGGGATATGTTCCTGCCCCACCTGCCAGATTCTGAATAAATTGAAGTAACAGCCATGCCCGATGTGGCAAGGCCAACACCTTTGACTTGTGACTTTCATATAAACTATTCAGCTAGGAGCCTGTCGGAGAATTAACGACTCTAATTGGTGTATTTAAATGAATAACAGGCTGTTTTTACAGAATATTACGTGATATTGAGTTATAATATTCCTATGAAAACTACATCACGATTTCGCCCATACAATCCCGACCAACTGTTTTTGCTCCCTCAGGACATGAAGCAATGGCTGCCCGAGGAGGATCTTGTTTACTTCGTCATGGATGTGGTGAAGCAACTCGATTTGCGTAAGATCCATCGCCCTTATGAGTTGGAACGACGGGGACAACCTCCCTATAATCCGACGATGATGGTAAGTCTTCTACTCTACGCCTATGCTGTTGGGATGCCATCCTCTCGCAAAATTGAACAGGCGACCCATTACTCGATCCCTTTTCGAGTTCTTACGGCCAACCAACATCCAGATCATGATACCATCGCCGACTTTCGTAAACGCCACCTTAAAATTCTTGCCGATCTTTTTGTTCAAGTGCTCCGTCTCTGCCAGAAAGCCGGTTTGGTAAAATTAGGCCACATTGCCCTTGATGGCACAAAGGTAAAGGCCAATGCCTCCAAACGTAAGGCGATGAGTTACGGTCGTATGGAAAAGAAAGCGGCGGAACTCAAGAAAGAGGTTGAACAACTACTTGGCCAGGCTGAGCGGGCCGATACCGAAGAAGATGCTCTTCACGGCAAAGGCAAGCATGACGGAAAGCTCCCAAAAGAACTGCAATTCAGGCAAAGCCGCCTCAAGAAGATCCTGGAGGCAAAGCAGGCCTTGGAGGAAGAGGCGCTGGCCGAGGCAGAATCACAGCGACCTGAATATGAGGCCAAGAAAAAGACCTACGATGAGAATACCGGACGACGCGGTCGACCTCCCAAACCTCCTTCGGAACATCCTGATCCTAAAACACAGCGCAACTTTACCGACCCGGAATCACGTATCATGCCGGTCAGCGGTGCCAAGAATTTCATCCAGGGCTATAACTGCCAGGCTGCTGTTGATAAAAAGGCACAGGTCATCGTTGCCACAAATGTCACCCAAGAACCCAACGACAAACAGCAGCTTGAACCCCTTGTTGAGAAAATCGCAACAAATACCGACGGCACTTTACCGAAGGTGTTCAGCGCCGATGCCGGTTACTTTAGCGAAACAAACTGCAACACCTTGACCGACAGAGGTATTGACGCTTATGTAGCCACTGGAAAAATAAAACATGGTGAAGCACCACTCCAACTTCGAGGTCGTATTCCAAAGGATGCTTCCATAAAAGCTAGAATGGCCAGGAAGCTTCGAACCGTGCAAGGCCGAGGCACTTATTCTCTCCGGAAACACATCGTTGAACCAGTATTTGGTCAGATCAAAGAAGCCCGCAACTTCCGTCGGTTCAGTTTCAGAGGTTTAGAAAGTTGTCAGCAGGAATGGGATATGGTTTGTCTAACCCATAACCTGTTGAAGCTGTTTCGTAGCGGATGGATCGCTAATCCGGCCTAAAAGGCTGGTAAGGTCTTGTAATTACCAAAATAGTCGGCTCAATGTGGCTTTTATGGCGTCCAAATTTCCCCAAAGGACGTAAGAAGTGTTCAAAGAATAAAATTACTTGCCTGCCGGAGATAAATATCCCGACAGACTCCTAGTGGCAAAGAACACCACTTACAGAGTGGGCGTTGTTGGCTTTACACAAAAGAGGTACTCAAAAAAGCTACAGAAGAAGGGCGAATATGGTTTGGGATAGATGAAAATGGTGTTCCACGAATAAAAACCTATTTAAATGAGAAAGAACGAGGTTTGACACCTGAAACTATTTGGTTTGCAAAAGATGTATCGACCACAGAAAAAGCAAAAATTTCATTAAAAGAATTATTTGAAGGATATGCCGTCTTTGAGACACCGAAATCTGTGGAGCTATTGAAAAGATGTATAGAGGTTTCATCAAGTAAATGTGATATCGTTGTAGATTTTTTCGCTGGATCTTGTCCTACCGCCCATGCAGTCATCGATTTAAATAAAGAAGACAACGGCAAACGCAGATTCATCATGATCCAACTCCCGGAGCCATGTGGTGAAAAATCCGAAGCCTTCAAGGCAGGTTACAAAACCATCGCCGACATTGGCAAAGAACGTATCCGCCGGGCAGCCGCCAAAATCAAAGAAGAACATCCCGATTACGAGGGTGATTTAGGCTTCAAAGTCTTCAAACTCGACTCTTCCAATATCCGGGCCTGGAACCCGGATCGCAACGACCTGGAAGGCACCCTTTATGAACATA
>JAADIV010000126.1 GCA_013151175.1 Deltaproteobacteria bacterium
AGTCAAATTACCGGATCTATCCCCCGGATGAGATTACCCGGCTGAGGTTTATTAAAAAGGCCAAGGTTCTGGGTTTTTCCCTCAATGAAGTCAAGGAGCTTCTCGTTTTGCGTCATACTCCGGATACCACCAAGGATGAGGTTAAAGCCAAGGTAGAGACGAAAATTGACGATATAAAACAAAAAATTGCCGATTTGGGACGAATACTCGCAGCTTTAGAGCGTCTGAATAATTTTTGTGACGGGCACGGCCCGGCGGATGAATGTCCAATTTTGGAGGCGTTGGAAGATCACGATGAAGGGTAATTGGGCGGGCTTGAAACCCGCCCCTACGTACAGGATAATCAAAAACTAAGGAGGTGCGTCATGACAATGGGAACTTTGATATGGATTGTATTGATCGGCGGAGCGATTTTTATGATGATGAGGAAGGGCGGTGGCGGTTGCTGCGGAGGCGGCCACGACCATGGTGGTCACGATCACAGCGGAGGAGGCCAGACATCAGAGCACGATGGCGGTGGAATGGATCATCACGAAGGACACAAGGAGCAGATTGTCGAGTTAAAAGACCCGGTATGCGGCATGACAGTTAAGGATAGTTCCATCGCCCATGAACATGAGGGCACGAGTTATTCTTTCTGCTCGGAACATTGCCGGGAGAAGTTTGTCGCAAATCCTGCGGAATTTATCAAATAAGCCATTATTCGAGCCGCCTGATAATGGCGTGTTCGCAAAAAACAACAATCCCGTACGGCAGCCACACATAAGTGCGTAGGGGCGGGTTTCAAATCCGCCCCTGCAACTAGCCTCGTCCAGATGTTGTAAAACCACGCCATACCGCAGGGTATTGTTTTTATCAAGGGGAGTAAAAAATGACAAATCACAATAATCACCATGAGCCGCCCAAATATGTCGATCCGGTCTGCGGCATGGAAACTACCGATGCAGGAGCCTTTCCACCCTACGAGCATGAGGGCAAGGTATATCATTTTTGCAGTGACAACTGCCTTGGCAAATTTAAGAATGATCCAGCGGCTTATATCCACAAACATATTCACGACCACGCCGAAGCGGAGCATGAGAAGGAAATAGCTCCGGCAGATAGCGGCACCCAATATACCTGTCCCATGCACCTGGAGATTATCCAGGACAAACCGGGTAGCTGCCCCAAATGCGGCATGGCTCTGGAGGCCATGACCCCGAAAGCCCCCGCTACCCACACGGAATATACCTGCTCCATGCACCCGGAGGTTGTCCGGGACAAACCGGGTAGCTGCCCCAAATGCGGCATGGCTCTGGAAGCCATGACTGTCAGCGATGAGGAAGGTAATCCGGAATACGACTATATGCGCAAGCGTTTTATCTTTGGGGCCATTCTTACGGTGCCATTGGTGATTATTGCCATGCGTGATATCCTGCCCGGCGGCCACCTTATTGAGAATCTGGCCTCCCCCAAAATTCTGGACTGGATTGAGTTTATTCTGGCCACGCCGGTGGTACTCTGGGCAGGCTGGACCTTTTACGTGCGGGCGGTGCAATCGGTAATCAATAAAAGTCTCAATATGTTCACTCTAATTGGCCTTGGGGTTTCTGTCTCCTATATTTACAGTCTTGTCGGCGTATTTTTCCCGGAAATATTTCCTGACAGTATGCGGGCGTCGGATGGCTCGGTGGGTGTCTATTTTGAGGCGGCGGCGGTGATCGTCACCCTGATTCTTCTCGGACAGGTCATGGAGCTTGCCGCCCGCAGCCAGACCGGGGCGGCTATCAAGGCCCTGTTGGGCCTCGCACCCAAAACGGCTCGACTGGTAAAGGAGGACGGCAGCGAAGACGACATTCCTCTGGAGCATGTCAAGGCTGGCGATCACCTGCGGGTACGACCAGGCGAAAAGGTGCCGGTAGACGGGATGGTTCTGGATGGTACAAGCTCAGTTGATGAATCCATGATCTCCGGTGAACCCCTTGCGGTAAAAAAAGAGGCGGGTGACAAGCTGATCGGCGCCACAGTAAACGGCACCGGCGCCATGATTATGGAGGCCGAAAAGGTGGGCAGCGATACCCTGCTGGCCCAGATCGTCAAGATGGTATCCGATGCCCAGCGGAGCCGGGCGCCCATCCAGAAACTGGCGGATATGGTGGCCGGATATTTTGTCCCGGTGGTCATTGCCATCGCGGTGATTGCCTTTGGTGCCTGGTTTGTTTACGGGCCGGAACCACGCCTGGCCCTGGCCCTGATCGCCGCAGTCTCGGTGCTTATTATCGCCTGTCCCTGCGCCCTGGGGCTGGCCACTCCCATGTCCATCATGGTGGCTACCGGCCGGGGCGCCGGTATGGGAGTTTTATTTAAAAATGCCGAAGCTATTGAAACCATGCGCAAGATTGATACCCTGGTGGTGGATAAAACCGGCACTCTGACTCTGGGTAAGCCCAAATTAACCTCCGTTATCTCAGCGGATGTGGAGGAAAAAGAACTCCTGGCTCTGGCTGCCAGTCTGGAAAAGAGCAGTGAACATCCTCTTGCTGCGGCCATTGTTGAAGGGGCTGAAAAGCGGGGGATTACCTTTTTGGAAGTGCATGATTTTGATTCTCATACCGGCAAAGGGGTATCTGGAACCATTAACGGTAAGGCCGTGCTTCTCGGCAACCTGAAGTTGATGGAAGATTTTACCATTGACGTAACAGGCCTGGCCGCCAAAGTTGAAGAGATGAGTAAGGAGGCTCAGACCGTGATGTTCGTGGGCGTTGACGGAGGTTTCGGCGGTATAGTAGCCGTTGCTGATCCAATCAAGGAGAGTACGCCGGAAGCCATCAAAAAACTCCACGCTGAAGGACTGCGGGTGGTGATGCTCACTGGTGATAATAAGGCCACAGCTCAGGCAGTAGCGGCAAAACTCGACATTGATGAAGTAGTGGCCGAGGTGCTGCCCGATCAGAAGGCGGCGGTGGTCAAAAAATTCCAGGATGAAGGCCGCATGGTGGCCATGGCTGGTGACGGTATTAATGACGCTCCAGCTCTGGCCCAGGCTCATGTCGGTATCGCCATGGGCACCGGAACCGATGTGGCCATGGAATCCGCCGGCGTTACCCTGGTCAAGGGTGATCTAACCGGTATTGTCCGGGCGCGGAAACTATCCCGCGCTACCATGGCGAACATCAAAGAGAATTTGTTCTTTGCCTTTATCTATAATTCAATCGGCGTGCCGGTGGCGGCGGGGGTGTTGTATCCCTTCTTCGGTATCACCCTGAGTCCCATTATCGCGGCAACGGCCATGAGCCTGTCCTCGGTTTCGGTGGTAACAAACGCCCTGCGGCTGCGGGGGAAAAAGATATAACGACCCCTTAAGGGCGGGTTTAAAACCCGCCCCTACAGTTCATGTATTATGTATGGGGAGATAATATGACGAATAATGATGATTTCACCTCAATAAACCTGCCGCGCCGCCGTTTTGTCAAGGGCGTGGCGGCGGGCGGGGCGCTCCTGGGCCTTGAGCTGTCTCCGGCCCGGCTTCTGGCGGCGATAAACACCTCCCCGGCCAGACAACAGGCATTATCAGGCCGCAAATTTCACCTCACCCTGGCGCCTCAGGCCGTTAATTTTACCGGGCATCCCGCTACGGCCACGGCAATAAACGGTACGGTGCCTGGGCCGATCCTGCGATTCCGCGAGGGAGACACGGTCGCCATTGATGTCACTAATAAACTGGCTGAATCCACCTCCCTCCATTGGCACGGTATTATCCTGCCTGCTCCCATGGACGGCGTGCCGGATATCAGTTACAAGGGTATCGATCCCGGTGAAACCTTCCACTATCAATTTCAACTCAAGCAGAGCGGCACCTACTGGTATCACAGTCATTCCGGCTTTCAGGAGCAAACCGGCCATTATGGGCCGCTCATCGTAGAGCCGAAGGAGCCGGAGCCTTTTGCCTATGACCGTGATTATGTGGTCATGCTATCCGACTGGTCTGATGAAGACCCGGTTACCATCTACGCCAAGCTCAAGAAAATGAGCGATTATTATAATTTTGCCGAGCGCACCGTCTTCGACCTGGAGAATGATATTAAACAGCAGGGACTGACCGCCACTTGGCGGAAAAGAGCCATGTGGAACCGGATGCGGATGAGCGACCGCGACCTCTCCGATGTCACCGGCTACACCTATACCTTTCTGATGAACGGCATCCCCCCGGCCCAGAGTTGGACGGGTCTTTTCAAACGTGGAGAGAAAGTGCGGCTGCGGGTTATAAACGGCTCGGCCATGACCTTTTTCGATTTTCGTATTCCGGGGCTTTCAATGACTGTGGTGGCCGCCGACGGCCAAAATATAGAGCCTGTGACGGTGGACGAGTTCAGAATCGGGGTGGCGGAGACCTACGATGTGATCGTGGAGCCGCAGGAGCAGCCCTACACCCTCTTTGCCCAGGCTCTTGACCGGACGGGGTACGCCTGTGGCGCTCTGACACCCGATCCGTCATTAAAGGCCGAAATACCGGATTTTGATCCCTACCCCATACTTACCCATCAGGACATGGGCATGGCAATGCCCGGTCATAAAATGTCCGCCATGAGCCATAACATTAAACGAGGCCCGGCAGGACTGGGCAGCGATACCCCGGTAATACACGCGATGAGCGAATACGGCCCCCAGGTGGATGCCAGAGCCAAAAACCCGCAGTATCGCCTGGATGATCCCGGTGCGGGCCTCAGGAATAACGGCCGCCGGATTCTCACCTACGCCGATTTACGCAATCTATACCCCACCTCCGACACCAGAGAGCCGGGACGGGAAATCCAACTCCATCTCACGGGCAATATGGCTCGCTATATGTGGTCGATAAACGGCATTAAATATGCCGATGCCGAACCACTGCACTTTAAGTACGGTGAGCGATTGCGGATTACCTTTATCAACGATACCATGATGAACCATCCCATGCACCTGCACGGCATGTGGAGCGAGTTGGAGACCGGAGACGGCCGCCGGATGCCGCAGAAGCATACGGTGACCGTCCAACCCGGCGCCCGGATCAGCTATCTCGTCACCGCCGATGCCATGGGCGGCTGGGCCTTCCATTGTCACTTGCTCTATCATATGTTGGGGATGTTCAGGAAGGTTATTGTGGCGTAAAAAAATTGTGCGATTCCAATCAGAAAAAGGGAAAACATGAAATTAATAATTTTATTGGTACTGCTTTTTCCGGCCACAGCTCTGGCCGGTGGTATGAATGATGATCCGTTGCTGACCAAGGTGATGGTGAATCAACTGGAATTTCAGGATGCCGGCAGCAACTCGCCTCTGGCTTGGGATGCCGAGGCCTGGGTAGGGAAAGACCTGAATAAGCTTTGGCTCAAGACCGATGGAGAATACACAAACGGCAGGGTTCAGGGTGCCGAATTACAGGCTCTCTACAGCCGGGCTATTGCCCCTTTCTGGGACGCCCAGATGGGCTGGAGGCGGGATATACGCCCCCGGCCGGGCCGGAACTGGCTCACCCTCGGAGTAAAGGGCCTGGCGCCCTATTATTTTGATATTGACGCTGCCGTTTTTATCGGTGAGAGCGGCCGAGCCGCCGCCCGTTTAAAAGTTGAGTACGATATTCTGTTCACTCAACGTCTGATTCTAACACCGGAAATAGAGGCCAATATCTATGCAAAGGATGATCCCGAAACCGCCACTGGTTCGGGGCTTGCCAATATCGAAACGGGTCTGCGTCTGCGCTATGAGATCCGCCGAGAGTTCGCCCCCTATATTGGCTTAAACTGGAACCGCCTCTACGGTCAAAGCGCCGATTACGCCAGGGAAGAGGGCGCAGGCGTGGATAATGTCCGTTTGCTCATCGGGCTCCGCGCCTGGTATTGATTCCACCCACAAGTAAACAAACAGAAAAAGGCCTTTTTTATTTTTCCTCTTGCGGGAGCAACTGATTTTGGCTAGGTCAGCGTACTGATACAGCAGGATTTTTACGATAAATAACGCTAGGCGCACCATCAACATAGATACCTTCTAGATAAGAAAGTTTTCTTGGCAGTTGCTGTACCGTGCCTCTCGTAATCAGGAATGTCGCCCTCCCCCCGGCCCTAAGCCTTCCCAGAGCGTTCATGCCGAAAAATTCAGCGCCATTTGCCGATGCGCAGCGAATGGTCTCCTCCCGTGAATAGCCTGCCTTGATAAATAATTTCATCTCCTCGGCCACCGACTCGCCATGGAGTATACCCGTACTGCCGGCCCCGCTACCCACAGCCGTTGTCACCCCCAATTTTCTGGCAGAACGCAATAGCTGCAGCTGCCCGGCAAGCGTCTTTTTCCAGAAGGCCTCCGCGCCGGGAGCGGGCTTCCCCGGCGCCACATAACGATGAGAGAAACGGCAGCAAACATCACCGCTGCCACCCGCGCCGTCCAGGGCGTTTTTAGCCCGTAACACGCTAGGAATCCACAATACATTCCTCGCCGCCATTGTTCTGAGATTTTCCTCACCCATGCCATAACCCTGCTCGATAGCATCGCATCCCGCCTTAAGCGCGGCCTCTACCTGTCTGGGGCCATTGGCCGTCACCACCACTTTTCTCCCGCCCCGATGCCGCAAAATACAACAAAGCGCTTCGTAATCAGGCCGGGAAAATGGAGCGTTGTTGTCTTCGATACTGCCAGGACAAACGAACTTGATAAAATCGCCGTTCGTTTCTTCGGCAAGTGTTTGCCGGCCGCCACAAGAAAAAGAGGCGGATGCCCGAATGTCAATGATGCGCTCCCGCGCCATTGCCCTCCGCCCATACGCCCTCAGGATGTTTATATCATCGTTGACAGCCACTCCCAGCACTCCGTGCGCATGGCAGTAACCAATATGCCGGGCCAGTAAGGATACCTTGTCTGGCAAATCAGATTTTTCAGCGGCAAACTGCATCCTTGCATCTATGGAAGGCGACCGCGACAAGGAAACGCTACAGTCAACCAGGGCCGGCACGATAGTGCAATGCGAGAAATCAACAACAACAGCCCCATCATTACAGGGAAGGCACACCGCTGAATCAATGGCGGTAATCATGCCGTTCTTTATCCTAAGATAGATATTCCGACGCGCAGCGGCGCCGCTGCCATCTATAAATCTTCCCGCTACTATTAGTTGTGTTCCATCCATGAGATTTATTCTTCTCTGCGCGCCTTTTTTGAGCGATGAAAGTGAAAGCGCGGATAAGCGGGAAATTCCTTAATTGATGCTCCCGTAAAAAGTCGAGCATCACTCAAAGATGGCTAAGTCAAAAAGTTCGATATACAAGGCGTGGTGGTTGGCCAGGGCTTCGGCCATACATATGGTATGCCGAAGGTCTGGCCAGACGCCGCAACGCAGTAGATCGGACTTTTTACGACGCCATCTTAATTGTAATACGGACAAGCGCCTCTTCGACAGCCATGGGGATGCTTGTCGATGAAACGGCAGATAATATCCGCCGCCCGTGGCAATTTAATGTTTAAATTTTCTTTTAAAAAATCAACCATCACCGCAAGCGAGGCCCGCGCGTAAGCCTTACAACAGCTTGGCCCGGTTAAATCGGTTATGGCCCCCGTTACCTTGCTTACCGCCTCCATGGTGAGGCGCTGTTCCTTGTCCGTACCACATTTTGAACCGGTGAGGATACTGACGCAGGCACCCAGGGCCGGAGCAATACCGCAAACCCCGGTAAGACCGCAATAGCCGCCATGGGCCTGTTTGCGGGTACGCTTAAAAACTTCCCTGATCTCTTCGCTGCCAATGCTGCCACCTGCACTGGTATCCAGAGTCATGCCGCTGTTTTTCAAGGCGGCCATGAGGGCGCCGCCGGCGATATAGGCATGAGGGCAGCCAAGCATCGGCAGCCCCGGAAAGGTAAAGGCCAACTCAGCAATAGCAAAGGGATTTTGCAAATCAGTGGTCAGCATTATGTCTTCAATAACCCGCATGGCGTCCCGGTTGTGGCATTGCTCACAGACATAATGGCCGTTGGGGCAGACAATGTGACCGCTGTCTGATTTTTTGCAGTAGGCGCAGGAGACATCAACCGCCTTTTCATGGTATTGCAACTTTTCCCCGCAGACCATGCAGTTCTCGGTCTGCCGCTTCTCAGCGTGTCCTGATTCTTGCGTATCGGCCCGCAAAAATTTACCAGACAACCTGGCAAAAAAACCGCCGTCTTTTCCCCGGCGACCGCCGGAATCACTGTCAGAATCTCAACAACTTGAATTTGCCG
>JAADIV010000132.1 GCA_013151175.1 Deltaproteobacteria bacterium
AATTATATTGTGCCGTTTCTGATTGGCTCACAATTGGCGCGCTTTTTCAGACATAAGGAGATTTACCATCATATAATAGGCCTACTGGGGTCGGAAGCGGCTGGGTTCAGTCTATTACTGCTTCTGGCCTATATTATGGTACTGATTGGCATCAGATTGGGCAACCGTTGGCTCGGCCATACCGAGGCACCGTTATTCGGCAGATTTTCGCCAATGGTACCGATCCTGATTCCCATGGCCTTTGGCGGAGAACTGGTCTATCGTATAAGCTACCTAGCCAGGGGTATAGGGGATTTTATTCCTACCCTGGGGCGGCAGACCGGCATCCATTTTTTGCAGACCCTGGGCTTTACCATCCCTGATTTCCCCATTCAGATATTTTCGGCCTTCTTTATGCTTAACAGCTCCATCGCCGCCTGTTATATCCTCTGGCGTTTCTGTCTGGAGGACGAGGATGGGGCCATAAAATTACATAGTTTTATTGGCCTGAATTTACTCATCAGCTTATTTTTATTGGCATATTTATTCGTTATTTTTTAGTATCTTACATGTGAAAAATAAATATCGTTTTATAGATAAGGCTCTTACCGCGCGCCGCGCCGCCGGTCAGCTGCGCGCCTTGCGTGAGGTGGAACACGCGGCCGGAGCCATCATTAAGATTAACGGCCAGTCGTTAATTAATTTCAGTTCCAATGATTATCTTGGCCTGGCCAATTGCCGGGAGCTTAAGGACAGGGCTATTTCATATATCAAGCAGTTCGGCGTTGGTTCCACCGCCTCAAGACTGGTCTGCGGTAATTACACATTTTTGACCGCCCTGGAGGAAAAGCTGGCTTGTTTAAAAGGCCAGAAAAGCGCCATGTTGTTTAATTCCGGCTTCCAGGCAAATGTTTCGGTGATACCGGCGCTTGCCAATCGTCATTCGTTAATCCTGGCCGATCATCTATGCCATAACAGCATTGTCCAGGGGGCAATCCTAAGCCGGGCCAAATTTATTCGCTTTAATCACAATGACATCAGTCATCTGCGTTATATCATCAGCAAAACCACTCCCGTTCAGGGCGCCACTTTGATTATCAGCGAGTCTGTTTTCAGTATGGATGGTGATCGCGGTCATCTAGAGGAATTGGCAGAAATCGCCGCTGAAACCGGCGCTCTTCTCTATGTTGATGAGGCACACGCCACCGGTGTTTTGGGGAAAAATGGTATGGGCCTCTCCTGTAATGGCGAGGCAGATGTGGTTATGGGTACCTTTGGCAAGGGCTGCGGCTCATTTGGAGCCTATATCGCCTGCCCGGCGGAGATTAGGCAATATTTAATCAACTACTGTTCCGGTTTTATCTACTCAACGGCCCTGCCGCCCGCCGTAATTGGAGCCATTGACGCCGCCATTGATATAGTGCCGAGCATGGAAAAGGAACGTCAATATCTCCAGGGGCTTGGTACTTATCTGCGGAAGGGACTCCAGGGGCTTGACGGCGACACCGGTCAATCTTCAACGCATATTGTTCCTCTCTATACCGGCAATGAAGAAAATGCTTTGAGCCTGGCTGACTGGCTGCAAAAGCAGGGGATATTGGCAATTGCTATTCGGCCGCCAACCGTTGAGCCGGGAAAGGCCCGGATCAGAATCGCGCTTTCTGTCCTGCACACCCATGAACATCTTGACCAATTGATAAATGCCTTTGCAACCTGGCCCCGATAAAAATTGTTTCATATTTCAGCATGGTTGGGGATTTAGCGCCACGGCCTGGAATGCCTGGCGGCAATTTCTCAATGGCGGCCCCCCGTGTCAGTTCCTGGATCGGGGTTATTGGGGCCGCCCAACAGAACCGGTTTTTATGGTTAAGCGCCGGCATATTTTGATTACGCATTCACTGGGGCTGCATTTTTGCGCGCCATGGTTTGGCGGCATAGACCGTTTAGTTATTATCAGCGGCTTTGAACATTTTCATGGTTCGGAATCGGGGCCGGGTTTTACTCATAAACACCTGCGCATGATGCTGAACCGGCTGGATAATGACGTGGCCGGACTTTTAAGGGCTTTTTACCAAAATTGTCAATTCCCCGGCGTCCCTCCAGCCGGTGATGACCTGAATATTACTCTTTTGCGAGATGACTTGCACTTGTTAGATACCAGTTTTGCCGCCCTGAATAAAATTCAAAAGATTCCTGAAATCTTGATATTGCACGGCGATGATGACCGGATTGTTTCTTCGGAACGGGCGCGAGAACTTAATCTCCATCTGCCAAACAGCAGCTTAAAATTTATACCGGGGGCCGGCCACGGCCTGCCTTTTACTCATGCCGCCGTCTGTTGGCGGATAATTTCTGAATTTTGCGCCACCTATGATCATGAAAGATAGAATCGCGGCCGGCTTCTCAAAGGCTGCCGATGAATATGAGCAATTTGCCCTGCTGCAGCGTTGCAGTGTCAGGAGTCTGCATAAGAAAATAGCCCTTGTAAAAGGCCGCCTGCCCGCGGGGCCAGTGTTGGAAATTGGTTGCGGCAGCGGCACGTTAAGCCGGGTTCTGGTGGCTGAAATGCCGGAACGATATTTTTTGCTCACCGATTTTTCATCGGGTATGCTTAACAAATGCCGGGCGAATTTCCCCGATGCGGATAGGTTGCAAAAGCTGAAATGGCAGTTGTTGGATGGTGAAAATATTACAGCCCAGGAGAAATTTGTCCTGATTGTCTCCGGGCTGACGCTGCAATGGTTCACTGATCCGGTACGGGCCTTAAAGTCGGCAGGGCAGGCTCTGCTGCCGGGTGGTATCCTGCTTTACTCTTACCTTGGCGATGGCTCATTTCCGGAGTGGCGAGCCGTCTGCGACAAATATCAAATACCATGCACAGCAAACCCCGTGCCGGATGCCCACAGGATAAACCATGAAATTAGCAAATATTTCAGCAAGGTGGATATCTGGGAAGAGACCTTCAAAATAAAGTATCCAGGGGTGGAGGATTTCTTTTATTCTCTCAAAAAAACCGGCTCCGGCACCCCGCTAAACGGGCAGGCGCTTGCCGTCAGTCAGATGAAGGCATTGCTCAAAAAATGGAAAGGTGAATTAGCCGGCGAAGAGTTAGAGATGACCTACAATATCCGCTATATTATGTCTACGAAATAAGAGGACGCTCAATGAATTTTCCCGCCCAATTTTTTATAACCGGCACCGACACCGGTGTTGGCAAGACTGTGGTCTCCGCTATACTGCTTGCCGGCCTGAGTTATAAATATTGGAAGCCCGTACAATGCGGTTTGCTAGAGGCCACTGATACCGAGGTGATAAAAAATATTACCGGTCTGCATGACGGCCATTTTCTGCCGGAGAAATATCGGCTGCCTGTCTCCGCGTCTCCTCATATTTCAGCGGCAGCCGCAAATGTGACTATAGATATGGAAAGTTTAAGGCTGCCTGCCGGTACTGGCGATTTATTGGTGGAAGGGGCGGGCGGTCTGTTGGTACCGCTAAATGCCAGATTCATGATGATTGATTTGCTTAAGCTGCTTGGGCTGCCGGTATTATTGGTGGCGCGCAGCGGTTTGGGAACCATCAATCACACTCTGCTGAGTTTGGCCGCCCTGCGCGATAGAGATGTGGAGGTGCTGGGAGTAGTGCTGAACGGCGCGAAAGCGAAACATCAGCAAAATCGCCGGGCCATCGAATATTACGGCAAGGTGCAGGTTATCGCAGAACTTGAACCACTGACCTGGCTGACACCTGTTTCAATAATGACGGCATTCAAAGAACTTTTTTTGTGATTACCCGCTGATAGCTTCGAGATCGGTAAAGGCGTAGGCACTATGTTTATGAATTGATTCAAAGCTCTCAGCCCCCACCGAAAACCAGGAAATGTCATCATGCCGCATAGCCAGTTCCGCTACCTTGCGCACCACATCTTCGACAAACATGGGATTTTCATAGGCCTTTTCCGTCACGTATTTTTCATCCGGTCTCTTGAGCAAGCTATAAACCTCACTGGATGAACCGGACTCAACAAGCTCGATTAAATCTTCAAGCCAGATAAATTTTGTAAATTTAACATTCAAATTTATTTCAGCCCGCTGATTGTGAGCTCCGAAACGGCTTATTTCCTTGGAACAAGGGCATAGAGTTGTACAGGGAACCCAGACGGAAATAGTAAAGTCCTGCTTGTCGCTGACCTGACAGGTGAACCTGCAGGTGTACTCCATAAGAGAACTCGTTTTCGTGATTGGTGCCTGCTTCTCTATAAAATACGGAAAGGTCATCTCTATTTGCGCGGCATCGGCCTGTAGTTCTGTCCTTAATTCATCAACAATGCACGGGAAAATATTGGGATTAATATCATCCTGATACTTATTGATAATAGCGCGAACGGTGGTAAGACAGGTCTCTCTTGTCTCACTTGGCATCCGGGCCCGTAAACTGAGATCGGCCACTGTGGACTGCCGGCCGCCGCCTCTTTCCCTTATTTTGATGGGGCAGCGGATATTTTCAACACCAACTACAGTAAGTTTCATGGGTATTTTTATTTGTTATTTTTCCTGTTTTGACCGGCAAAAACCAGTAATGCCCGGAGTCAGACTTAACGCAAAACTCTAACCGGACACCATGTGGTGGAAAGGGCATAATAGCCGATTGTGTTTAAAATGGCCATAATCTGATATTTTTATTCAAGACTGGAATGTTAACTAACGGGCACATAATGCCCGGTGTTGACTAATCCTGATGGGTCGCAAAAATATCGGCAAAGGTGCCAACGGCTTTTTTAAAGGCCGCCAATATCTCAGGATCGAAATGAGCAGGCATGGTTCGGCCATCGCCCTCGGTGATAATTGCTACGGTTTTATGCTGATCCAGGGCCGGTTTATAGGGCCTTTTGCTGCGCAGGGCGTCATACTGGTCAGTAATATTCATAATTCTGGCGGTAAGTGGAATCTCTTCACCCTGCAACCCGCCGGGATAGCCCTTCCCGTCCCAACGCTCATGGTGACAGCCGGCAATATCAAATGCCATCCGTAAAAAGGGTGACTCAGAACCTGCCAGTATCTTGGCGCCAATCTCGGCGTGGATCTTCATTATTTCCCACTCATCAGCATTGAGCGGCCCCCGCTTGAGCAGAACGGCATCCGGAATGGCCACCTTGCCGATATCATGCATGGGCGAGGCGTGAAAGATGGAGTCACAAAACTCACTATCCAGGCCCAGCCGTCCCGCCAATTCCCTGGTATAATAGCCGATTCTCCTGATATGGGCGCCAGTATCTTCATCTTTGTATTCCGCGGCCAGAGTTAGACGATCCACGGTCTCTATGTACCCCTGGCGGATTTTTCTGGTGCGCTGCCCAACCATCTCCTCCAGATGCTCCTGGTGGAGATGAAGACTCATGTGATTTCTGATCCTGGCGAAGGCAATGGGCAGTGATATGGGTTTAGTAATATAATCCACTGCCCCAAGATCAAGGCCCTTTTTTTCATCCTCAACTTCCGTCTTGGCGGTAACAAAAAGTATCGGAATTTCTCTGGTTTTCTTACTTCTTTTTAACTGGCGGCAGACCTCGTAACCGTCCATCCCTGGCATCATAATGTCAAGGAGAATCAAATCGGGGCGGTTTGACGCCCTAGCTAGCTCCAGGGCGTCAAAGCCATTGGTGGCAATACTTATGCGATATTTATCTTTAAGCAAGTCATGTAACACCCTGATATTGCTTGGCGTGTCATCAACAATAAGTATCCTTTGTTTGTCAGCCATTATTTTTCTTTTCCCTATTTGTATAAGCCTCTATCTCTGTAATAATCGTGTGGGCCTCTTTGAAATTAAAAGTTTCAAGGGCTCGTCCCAATTGTGCCGCCTGCTCCGAATGTAGAACCAACAGCGTATCCTTTATCTCCTGAAAAATATCCACCGCCTCCATATCACTAATTTCCAACAGCTTTCTTAACTTCCTTATTCGGGGAGCGACTGACTCTAAATCTACCACCCCGGCGGGGGTATTAACCGGGGCCGCAAGCTCCACAACGGGCAGAACCTCTTGCAAAGCGGCTAAAACACTCTCCAGGTATTTCCCGGTTTTATCCAGAAGCTCCGGCACATCTTCCATCCCTTTACCGATACCTATTTCCAACGCCAGGGCCTCGGCCGCCAACTCCGAAGCGCCAATGGTGCCGGCCGCCCCTTTCATGGTATGAACCAGGCGCCTGGCTGTCTCCATGTCGTTTAGGTCAAGAGCCGTACCTATTTGGGCTGAAAAATCAGCGTACTCCCGTTGGAAAAGACTCAACAGCTCCAGATAAAGAGTTTTATTGCCTGCTACCTGGCGCAGGCCGAGGGGCAGATTAATGCCGGGGATAGCAAACGGGAAATTGACTGGTTCCTCTTCCGCCGCCTGCCGTTCCTTATTCGTAAGCAGGTTATTATCATTTTGGCCGGTATCGGCCGATTTAAGCCAGTGGCCAAGACAGGCGTGCAATTCCTCCGGATCAATGGGTTTGTTTATATGATCGTTCATGCCGGCAGCAAGGGACTTCTCCCGATCTCCGGCCATGGCATGGGCGGTCATGGCAATTATGGGGATTATCTGCCCCCCGCTAGCGGTTGAGACCTTTTCTCGCTCCCTGATTTCCCTTGTTGCCGCGATCCCGTCCATTTCCGGCATCTGGATATCCATAAATATTAGGTCATATTTATTGGCCATGGCCGTATTCACCGCCTCTTTGCCATCGCTGGCGATATCTACCTCTATCCCAAGCCGCTCCAGAAGCTCACGCGCCACCTGCTGATTAAGCTCATTATCTTCTGCCACCAGTACCCTTGTGCCGCTAAAGCTTTGCGGATTAACGGAACTATGGTGGCCTATCGGCACCGACATTCCCCCCTTTTTTGAGTTCCAAATATGCATAATTGTTTCAAAGAGGGCTGAGGGAGTGCTTTGCTCCACCACATCAAGGCCGGACAGACCCGCGGCCCTAACTTCTCTCGTTGTCTCCTCCCCCAGATCGGCCGGCACCAGCATAATAATGACCGGCGATGGGGCCAGAAATGGGTCAGTGATAATGCGGCGGCAAATATCAATAGCATCCTCATTTGCCAACAGAGACTTCAAAAGTACCAGTTCAAAGGCCTGACCGGCCTTAGCGGCCCTAGTGAGCTTTTTCAAAGCCTCCAGGCCGGAACCCGCCCCCTTGACCTTGAGGGAAAATGATTTCAGAATATCGGACAGCATGAGCCGGGCGCTTCTATTGGCCTCAACGACCAGAGCGCTGCCGCCATGCCAGTCTGGACAAGTCTGGCATATTGGAGCCACCGGCTCTGCGGCCCTTTGGAAGACTGCGGTGAAATAAAAGCTGCTGCCTTGACCAGGCGCGCTTTCCACTCCGATTTTACCGTCCATTAACTCTACCAACTGCCTGCTAATTGTTAATCCCAGACCGGTACCGCCATATTTTCTGGTGATGGAGGTATCAGCCTGGCTGAAGGCCCGAAACAGTTTCTGCTGTTGTTCGGAAGAGAGGCCGATACCGCTATCGGTAACGCAGAATCGTAAGATGACATTATCCCCATCGGCGTAGTCAAAATCAACACTGACCACCACCTCGCCCGCCTCAGTAAATTTCAGGGCATTGCCAGTCAGGTTGAGTAAAATCTGCCCCAAACGCAGAGGGTCACCATGCAAATCAACAGATACGGTTGGAGTAGTTACCAAATAAAGAGTAATTCTCTTTTCCCGCGCTCTAGCTTCCAACAGATTGCGGACATTGGCCAACACATCTGTCAGAGAGAAATCTACTGCCTCTAGCCGCAGTTTACCGGCCTCAATCTTGGAAAAATCCAGAATATCATTGATAATCTCCAACAGGCTGCGAGCTGCCAGATCTATCTTGATTAAATAGTCCTTTTGTTTGGGATTAAGCTCGGTCTGCATGGCCAAATAGCTCATTCCCAGGATGGCATTCATCGGGGTGCGGATTTCATGACTCATATTGGCCAGGAAATCACTCTTGGCTTTGGTGGCTTCCTCCGCCCGCTGCGTGGTTTTTTTCAGATCATCCATGATATTCAGCATGGTGAGCCGCATATCTTCTTGCTTGCGAATAAGTTTTTGTTGCCGCCGCTCTGTTTCCTTGAGGGTAGAGACATCGGCACCATAGACATTTATTTCTCCGGAATTAGGGACGCGGTAAAAAGAAAACAGCAGCTCCTGATTATGGAGCATAATATCAACTTGCCGCACACCCCGGCTAGCTGCTAATTCATCTAATATCGTATCAGCCTCCAATGCCGGACATATAGAGACCAGATATTCTCCGACCAGGTACTCTACCGCGAAGACTGAATTCGCCGCCTTGTTGGCTAGCAGGATACGGCCCTGGTGGTCAAGCCGAAGAACAGGGGCGGGATTAAGATCAGCAAAAAGTGCCAAGCTTTTCAGTTCCAAATTGGATTTTTCCAGTTTCGTCAGGGCATCTTCAGCCCTTTTTTTTTGGATAGTAACATCCTCTAGCGCTGCCAGGGCGGCATTGTGGGATAATTGTAATTCCCTGGTTCGCTCGGTTATTTTGTCCTCCAAGTCTTGATAGGACTCCTCCAGAGCGTCTGCCATTTTATTAAAAGTCGCGGCTAGCCGGCCAATCTCGTCTTTTGAATAAATGGCTAAGCGAAAGGAAAACTCTCCTGCCCCAAGACGCCTGGAGCCTTCCTGTAGTTTACGGAGGGGATCGGTAATGGATTGGGCGACATAGAAAAATAAACCGAGAAGCAGGAGAGCCAAGCCGCTGAAAATACCTATGGAAAGCCGCTCAAGCCTGACAACCGGGGCAAAGGCCTCAGTAGCGTCTATCTTGGCCACCAACCCCCAACGCAGCAGGGGAATATAGCGCCAGGCGGCGATTACCGTCCGACCGCGGTAGTCGGTTGAGATTCCCGCGCCATTCTTCCCATTCAATGCTCGCTGCATGGGGATGGCCTCTCCGCTGCCCGCTTCTACCTTCATCTTCAGGGCGGCATCAGGCAGGTAGCGGAGATTGTTAATGAAGGTGATCTGGCCGTCAACCTTCCTGGCGATGATGGTCTCACCGCTAGCGCCCATCCCGGTATTATGCTGAATCATGTCATAGACAGAACGCATATCTAGCTCAAAGGCTATGAAGCCGATGAATTTCCCGCCCCCGTTATGGGCCGGGCCGAGGATGTACATCTCAAAACCTGAGCCGGGATGGACATTATACAAAACTCCTGAAAAAACCGCCTTTTTACGGGCCAACGCCAATAACTCGCCGTTTATTTCTGGATTAACATGACCTATTTCATGCCCCTTATGTGTCTCGTTACTGGAGTAAACCACTTTGCCATCGGGAGCTAGCAGCATAACATCGAAGAGATTATAAACTTTTTGTAAAACCCGCAATTGCTGATCTAATACCTTGGTCGCAGTCAGGGCAGCGGGATTATTCAGGTCAGCGATATGGCGGTTAAGCACCGGCATATTCTGTTTGATATTCCAATAGCCGCGCACCGTGATCATATCACTTAGCCAACTATGGAAAAATTTCTCAATACGTTCTGCCTTGAGGTCGGCAATGGCACTCAGTTTGCTGAAGGCGGCATTACGCAACTCCTGCCGAGTCGTGTAATAGAAAAGGGGGCAGATGAAACCCAACACCACATAGATAATCACTACAATCGCAATGAATTTCTTTTTTATGGTCATAGGGGTCGTCCTTGAACCGCTGATTATTAGGCGGGAGAATTACAATGAGGTTCACTCGTGACCCATATCATCGGACACAATATTGAATAATGTCAAGGAAAAAACAGGGAATAAAAAATTAAAGCAGATATTGTTCTTTAAGACGCTTGGGCCAGATCCAACATATTCCGATGAATCTGTTTTACCCCGTCCGCATCTAGCCCGGCCCCCATGGCCACCTTATCGGCCATCTCGGCGGTGAGAAAATCATCGGGGCCGTGAGCATCTGAATTAACAACCAGGCGGGCACCGGTTTGGGCGGCAATTTTTGCTACATACCCGTTGGTAAGGGAATGCCCCTTGCGGCCTGAGAGTTCCAGATAGATTCCTTTGGCCGCCGCTGCAGCCGCCTCAGTTTCCGTAATAAATCCGGGATGAGCCAGAATATCAACGCCTGCCTCAATAGCGGCAATATTGGTACCCGGCGCCACCGGCTCCACAATGGTCTCGCCATGCACAACCACCAACTGGGCGCCAAGTTCTCTGGCCTTTATGGTCAATCTATTTATTAACCCCGGCGGCACATGAGTCAATTCTATACCTGGAATAAGGTGGGTGCGGGAGTATTTATTCAAATCATGGGCGGCCTTAACCAGGCGCGGGATAATGAAGTCAATATTCGAAGAATCGGCATGATCGGTTATGGCCACGGCCTGATAGCCCAGAACTTCTACCCGGCGCAAATGCTCCGCCCAGTTCGCCATCACTGAAAAAGGTGTGTGAATGTAAATCAATCATCTTAATATTCCTCTTAAAGAATGTTGGCAGGCTTCAATAACCTTAACGTCAATAATTTGGCCGGCCTGCAAAGACTTGGCACCGGTAAAATTGACGATATGGTTTGAGGCGGTGCGGCCGAACCATTGATCTGGCCGCGATTTGTTCCGCCCCTCCACCATAACCTCGTAATTTTTGCCGGTATATTCCTGATTTCTTGCCATAACTATTTGCCCGATCCTTTTTTGCAAACGGGCTAGCCGCTCGCCCTTGACTTCCTCTGATAATTTACCGGTAAAGGCCGTGGATCTAGCCTGAGGCCGGTCTGAATATTTGAAGGAATAGGCGCCGTGATAGCGAACATTGGCAACCAAATTCATGGTGGCCTGGAAATCATCTTCGCTTTCACCGGGGAAACCAACAATGATATCGGTGGTGATGGCAATATCCGGGCGGGCAGCCCGCAGCCTCCGCACCAGATCCAGATAGGTTTCAATGCTGTATTTGCGGTTCATCCTTTTAAGGATACTATTGGCTCCTGACTGCACCGGCAAATGAAAATGCGGGCAAAGTATATCCAGGTCGGCAAAACATTGAATTAACTCGTCATTTAGATCTCTGGGGTTCGAGGTGGTGAAGCGCAGACGCTTGAGTCCCTCCACTTCCGCCGCTGCCCGTAGTAATTCGGCAAAACCGGTTTGCCCGCTTTTCAGGTCACGGCCATAGGAATTGACATTCTGGCCCAACAGGGTGATTTCCCTGACGCCGTGCGCTGCCAGATGCCGAACCTCGGCAATGATATCCTTAAATTTGCGGCTGATCTCCCGCCCTCTGGTAAACGGCACAACGCAATAGGTACAAAAATTATTGCAGCCCTGCATTATGGTCACGAAACGCTTATGAACTGAGCCTTTATCCACCTCGGGCAGATAAGGGGGAATTTCAAAGGCCGCCGATTGTTCCACCGCCGCGATTCTCTTGTGATTGTGGATAATTTCGCCGAGCAGAGCGGGCAGGTTGTAGAGATTCTGAGTACCCATTACCAGATCGACATAGGGCAGACGTGAGAGTATCTTCTTGCCTTCCTGTTGAGCGACACAGCCAACGATACCGATCACCATATGGGGCTTATCTTTCTTGATTATCTTCAGGCAGCCCAATAAACTCATGGCCTTCTGCTCCGCTTTTTCCCTGATGCTGCAGGTGTTAACCAGAACTATATCGGCATCATTTACGTTCAGGACCGGCCGGTAAGAGCCGGTGAGGAGCTGCGCCATGATTTCAGAATCATGGTCATTCATCTGACAGCCAAAGGTCTCTATAAAAAAAGTACGGCGTTCATTTGCCATTTTTGGTTTCCTTGTTACTGGCATAGAGCTTACGCAATTCCCTCAGGTTATTTTCCACATCTTCCGGCAGATTCATGGCATATATTTTGGCGTATTCTGCCGCCAGGCGATGGCTGTTAAAGATGGGGCCGTTCAGGGCAATATTCATAATACATTTGTCGATCAATTCAGACCGGTTGGTCTCGTCATAATAGGCTCGCAGAATTTCAGGAAATAGCTTGTAGAATGAGGTGGAATCCTCCTTGTACAGAAGGGTTGAGACTTCCTCATTCAGGCAGGCGCTCGATACCTTGGTCTCGGCGCCAAATTTCCAACCGGTTCGGCCGTCATGGTATCCTTCAACCCACCAACCGTCCATGGTACTGATATTCGGCACCGCGTTCATGGCCGCTTTCATGCCGCTGGTGCCGCTAGCTTCCAGGGGCCTTTTGGGACTATTGAGCCAGGCATGAACCCCGGCCACCATCATCTTGGCGATGGCCATATCGTAACCGGGAATAAAGACCAGTTTTATCAGGCCGTCACTCTTTTCATATAATTCCCGTTGGGTAGAGATAAGCTGTTTTATAATATGTTTCCCTGGTTCATCGGCGGGGTGGGCCTTGCCGGCGAAGATAAAATTGACCGGCCAATGGTTTTCAACAACGATTTTTGTGAGTCTGTTAATATCAGCAAAGATCAGATTAGCGCGTTTATAGGTGGAAAACCGACGCGCAAAACCAATAGTAAATACCTCGGGGTCAAGTTTATGGCCTCTCTCGTCCAGATGAGATAAAAAATTTGGAGGGTCAATCCAGGTCGTCAACATCTGGTTACGATGTGCCACGAGCATTTTATTAATATAATCAATGAGAATGCGGGTATCTGTCAGCCAGGCTTGTTTGAGATAAGTTCTAAATTTGGCATTTTTAAACAGTTTTTCGGCGTTCGCCAGAAGGCCGGGTCTGGCACGCCAATCTTGTAATTCCGGGAAGCTGTCATACAACTCCGCCTTGGCGGGGCTGATCCAGGTCAAATGATGGACACCGTTGGTAACCGCCTGAATTTTTTTGGCGTATTGCGGAAATTGTTTCTGGGTAACCTGACGATGAATCCTGCTCACCCCATTGGCCGACCGATTCACCCGCATCGCCAAAGCGGTAAAATTGAACAGGGATGGAGCCGTCTCGTCTTCTGCCAGTATATTGAGCATACGTTGGCAGAAGGGGTGGCCAATATCGGCAAAAAGATCCTTGCTGAAACGGTCATGCCCGGCAATGACCGGGGTGTGAATTGTATAGACCACACGTTTTGCCGCGTATCTGGCGGCATCTTGTATCTGGCGGTCTGTTGATATCATGGGGTAATCATCGCCCAGTTTTTCTTTTAAACGCCTGGCGATGAGATGCAGAATTACCGTTACCCCGTGCTGCTCGTTTAAGTGGATGGTATTTGAGGTTATACCAAGGGCATCCATCACCGGGATAACACCGGCTCCGAGGAGACGGCGCTGCACAATCTTGGCGCGTTCAGAGCGGCTTTCATATAGGTGTTCGGCAGATCGACGCACCCATTCAGGCGAGGCGGGAATGCTATAATCAAGGAGTATCTCCGGAACAAAAAAGTCCAGATCGGCGCTCACCTCCATCTTTAACCATAAATTTGCGTGAGCGCTGGTCATTTTGGCGCTGCGTTCATAGAAGGGGACTTCGATCTGCAGGGGTTCCGCCGGATTTTCGGGGTTTTTCAGGAGATACAGATACGGTGTTCTCTCCGGACTCCACTCTGTGTTATGGGCAATCTGGCCGGCCCTGGAATCAACCAGTTGGGAAAAATAGCCCTTGCGGTAGAGCAGGGAGATGGCAATCGCCGGGATATGGCAATCCGCATAACTCTTAAGGGTGTCACCGGCCAAAACACCGAGACCGCCGCTGTAATTTGGTATCTTGGCCGGGCCATTGAGAATTTTATCCGAAAATCTTCTGATCCTGGTATCTTTATGGGCAAAGATATTGAGCTGTTTAAGTTTCTCTTTGATTGGATTATATACATCATTTTCAGCGCCTATCTCCATACTGATGTATGTCGTGGAATCACCGGCCGGGGCTGTAAGAGCCCCCCAGACTTTTGTCATGACTTCCTGGCTTACACCAAAGAATGTTCCCAATTTGTTGGTGGCAAGCATTCCTGATATAATTTTGTGGCTGTCTAATTCTGTCAGGTTATTTTGCATATTTTCCTGCTGATAAAATATAATATATTTGTTGGCTGTACCTTGACTCTTTGTACCTTATTTTAAGAGGTTCGTAAATTGCTAAGTGTCTTTAGGTGAGGTCGAAAGGCAGAGGCCAATGGCTGTGAAAATTTAACTTAATGTGATTATGATTACTGATCTGGCCCAGCATTACTTTGACTTTCTCCGCCGTCTTGCTCCAAAGGCCGGCGCCCCCGTCTGGCTAGCCGGCGCCCTGGCAGTACAGGCATCTATGGAAGGCAATACCTGTCTCGATCTACGGGAGATAGGCGGTCAGAATATCCAGGATATCACTCCAAATACCGGGGATGGCGCTGCGGGTATCTTTGCCGGCAGGATAAGGCTGCCGGCGGCCGAGACTCTTAAAGATGAACTTTTACGGAGTGGAACGGCGGGAAAGCCTGGCAGCATGAGGCCATTTATTCTGGATGATTTTTCCCTGTATTTACGGCGTTATTGGCAATATGAGAAGTCATTGGCCCTTGAACTGCAAAGGCGCTGCTTTACCTGGCCAAAACCGGATTTTAAGCAAATATCAGCATATCTGGATCGACTTTTTTCACCACCCGAAAACGGTGAGCCTGACTGGCAGCGTGTCGCGGCGGCAGTTTGTGCCCTGAAAGGTCTTTGCGTCATCTCCGGTGGGCCGGGTACCGGCAAAACCTTTACCGTGGCCCGAATTATAGCCCTCCTGCAGATGATCTCAGCTCCGGCCTCTTTGCGAATCGCCCTAACCGCGCCCACCGGCAAGGCGGCAGAACGTCTGGCTGAAGCAATTGGCGAGGCGGTACATGTTCTTGAGCTGCCGGCAGATATCATTGCCGTAATGCCCAGAGAGGCAGCGACCATTCATCGTCTTCTGGGAACGCGGGGGAATTCGCCTTATTTTCGGCATAACCGGGATAATAAATTAGCTGTTGATGTCCTGATAGTTGACGAAGTCTCCATGGTTGATCTGGCCCTGATGGCAAAACTGATGGCGGCTGTCCCGATAGACGCCAGAGTAATTTTACTTGGCGACAGGGAACAATTGGCCTCGGTAGAGTCCGGCCGGGTCATGGCCGATATCTGTGGCGATACGGGTGGTAATTGTTTCAGCAGTGATTTTGCGGCAAAATTGAGACAAGCAGGATGCGGTTCTCCGGGGCTAACAGCGGCAGCTAGAGCGGGGAAGGGCGGCACCATTGACGACTCGGTGGTGCTGCTTGCCAGAAATTATCGATTTGGCGAAGCAAGTGGTATTGCCGCATTGGCGGCCGCTATTATCGCCGGAGAGACAGAACGAGCTATTGACTGCTTCAACAAATATCAGGAGTTGGGGAAAATTGCCAATGGCCGAATCGACCGGCAACAGGGCAGGGCAGCGGCACAGCTGCAACACCGAATTATTCAGGAGTATGGGCCATTATTCTCTTGCCGGGAGCCGGTTGCGGCCTTTGAAGTCTTCAGCCAATTCCAGATTTTATGTGTTCTGCGGCGGGATGAAATGGGCGTCAGGCAGATCAATCAATGGGTTACGGCTATTATGCGCCAGGAGGGCCTGATTCACGGCACAGACAAATGGTATCAGGGCCGCCCGATAATGATTACCAACAATAATTACGGTCTGGGGCTTTTTAATGGTGATATAGGGATCACCATGACCAATACTTCTGGCCGTTTGCAGGTTTTCTTTCAGCAGGACAATAAATTCCGCCCCATTGCCTGTGCCAGGATTCCGGCTCATGAAACTGCCTTTGCCTCCACCGTTCACAAGAGTCAGGGCTCGGAGTTTAAGCGAGTGCTGTTAATGCTGCCGGTCAGACAATCCCCAATCCTAAGCCGTGAATTACTCTATACCGCCGTAACCAGGGCCAGGGAGCACTTTGAGTTATGGGGAGATAAAGAGATATTTAAACAGGGGATAGACAACAGGGTAGGGCGCAGCACCGGCCTGGACACGCGGCTGCGGCCTAAATCGTCGCCGCTCTGATCTCCCACCCCTCCAGGTTATTCAGTAAATCCATAACCTCATGGCGACGGCATTCCGGAAAACGCAACAGGATGCGGCCGTCTTTGCCACTGAGGGTAGAAAGGACAGCCAGACCATCATAGCCCTCCAGAATGAATTTCCAGAAGGCAATGCGGCGGGGAGCTATAGATAACTCCAGCCGCGCGCAGTTTTGCCCGGCAGTTGGCTCATAAATCCGCATAATTTAGCTCACACCGCTATATCTTCATGGCTATCATCAAGCAGATGCCGGTATTTCTCCAGAACAGGTTCAACCGTTTCGGCAATAAATTCCTCGGTCTGCTCCATTGCCCGCCCGGTAAACTGGCCAGTCTCAGCAACCATGTCCAGCAATTCGGCCTGACTGAAGGGGATAGCCGGATCATTGCCAAGCCGGGTTAAGAGATCATTGTCTCTACCTTCTTCCTTGACTACACGGCCTGCGGCCAGAGAATGAATCTTGATAATTTCATGAATGGCCTGCCGGCTTTTGCCACTTTCAACACACATCATTAGTATTTTTTCGGTGGCCATAAAGGGCAGCTCCTGCAGGAGATGACGTTCAATTTGTTTCGGAAAAACAACCATTCCGTCAGTTATATTAAGAAATAATTTTAAGACTGCATCGGTGAGTAAAAAGGCCTGGGGGATATCCATGCGGCGAATGGCAGAGTCGTCAAGGGTGCGTTCAAACCACTGATTGACGTAGGTGCTGCCGAAATCAGCGGTAAGTCCCATGAGTTTGCGGGAGAGTCCGGTCATCCTCTCTGCTCGCATAGGATTTCTTTTATAGGCCATGGCGGAGCTGCCTACCTGATTTTTGGCAAATGGCTCCTCCTGAACCTTTAAATTCGACAAGAGCCTTAAATCCACCGCGAATTTATGGGCGGAGGCGCCAATCCCGGCCAGAGTCTCAGCCGTTTTCATATCAAGCTTACGCGTATACGTCTGGCCTGTAACAGCAAAAACATCGCTAAAACCAAGCTTTAAAGCAACAAGTTTATCCAGTTTCCTAACTTTTTCATGGTCACCCTTAAACAACTCTATAAAGGTTGCCTGCGTACCAACCGTACCCTTGGCGCCACGGGCCTTAACCTGGCGTTCAAGATGCTCGATGTAATCAAGATCCATAAGTAAATCCTGTAGATACAAGGTATTACGTTTGCCAACCGTAGTAGGCTGAGCCGGCTGATAATGGGTATAGCCCAGGGTGGCCAGAGATTTATACTTGGAGCAGAAATCCCGCAAATTCCTGATTAGATTTACAAGAGCCTTTTTTATTAGGGCCAAGGCCTTTTTTTGAGTTAGCAGGTCGGCATTACAACCGACAAATTGGGAGGTAGCGCCAAGATGAATGATAGGTTCTGCTGTGGGGCATTGCCTGCCAAAGGCATAGACATGGGCCATGACATCGTGACGGATCTCTTTTTCTCTTTGTTCCGCTACCTCAAAATTAATATCGTTAGCCACAGCCCTCATTTCATCAAGCATATCAGCGCTGATAATTTCAGTGAGACCCAGTTCAAATTGAGCCTCAGCCAAAGCAATCCAACATTGCCGCCAGGTAGAAAATTTATTTTGTTCAGAAAAGAGATATTGCATATCTTTGCTGGTATAGCGGCTGACCAATGGTTCCTGATAGATATTACGATTCATAATCACTCCTTATTTATTTAAAAAGTATCACTATAACAGTGCTATAAGTAAAATAGTTAATGGTAGAAATTAACAAATTCCGGTTTTTGCGGTACGACAATGATTGTATACGTCTGGTTATAGTAAATATGCCGTAATTCACAATGTCGCATAATGTATATTATGTTTAGTTTTATATAAATCAATAAAATAAGTGAGTTATCTCCCCCCTAAATTCCCCGCTCCTGAATTCCTACAGAATAAAATCGAGCAATTGCAGTTGCAGCTTCCGTTGTCCTCTAAAAGTATTGTATTGCAAATGAAAAGCTATACGGCAGCCAACCCGGCGCTCTGTGAGGCCCTTAAGTGCGCCTTTACCAAAGCCAAAACCAATTACATTCAGCCATTCACCATTTATCAAGGCGTCAAAGCGAACATGGCTTCTCTCTTTACCAATAAGTCTGATATTTCTCAAGCGGCACGGGTCTTCCGGGCAATAGACAGGTTCAGGGTTTCCTTGTCCAAATGGCTGTAATAACTGGTTGAATTCAATTAATTCATGGATTTTTATATTCCCTTTTATGGCCATATCTATAATCTGCGCGGCGGTGCTGTCTATACCGGGCCAAATCTCATCAAGATAATCTTCCAGGCGCTGATTGAATTGGGCCAGTTGGTCAATATTAATTGATAATCCCGCCGCGGCGCTGTGGCCTCCATAAGCTATTAATAAATCGTCACATCTCTTTAATAATACGTGTATATCTACACCTGGTATTGATCGCGCTGAGCCTCTTAATATCTCTCTGCCGGTCAAAATTATGGTGGGTCTGTAGAACTGGTTTACCAGTTTGGAGGCGGCAATGCCAATCAGCCCTTCATGCCATGCCTGGCCGTGCAGGACAAGGCAGTGCTTATTGGCACTCATCAACCTCTGGGCCATTGACATTGCCTCACTGACTATATCGCCGGTTATCTCCTTACGGCGTGTATTCTCTTGGTCAAGTACAGCGGCAAGCTTCCCAGCCTGCAACCTGTTATTGCTAGTCAAAAGTTCTGAGGCCCGGCCAGCCTCACCCAGCCGCCCTGCCGCGTTTAAACGAGGGGCAATTTGAAATGATATATCCCCGGCGTTGACCGGCCTGTCCACCCCCGCCAGGCCAATAAGCTGCCGCAAGCCCTCATTTGTCTGCCGGTCAATTACATCTAATCCGGCCTTGGCCAAGGTTCGATTGACCCCATGCAGTTTCACCATATCAGCAATAGTGCCAACGGCCACCAGATCCAATATTTTCTTCAGGTTTGGCGCCCTGCCCGGCAGCCAGAATTTTTTTTGCACCAGATAATTTCTAATACCCATGACCAAGTAAAATGCCACTCCAACCCCGGCCAGATCATTGAAGGGAAAACCGCATCCCTTGAGCCAGGGATTTAAAATGGCATCAGCCGGCGGCAGGTGATCCGGCGGCTGATGATGATCGGTAATAATAATCCGCCACCCGGCGTCCTTCAGTGTTTCGACCTCCGCCGCGTCAGAGATCCCGCAGTCAGCGGTAATAACCAGACCTGGTTCATTGACAACCCGGCGGACAAGCTCGGCCTTCAGGCCATAGCCGTCTTTAAACCTGTTGGGGTGTAGGCAGCTAAACTTAAGCCCCAGGGTGGTAAAAAATCTTGCCAATACAGCCGCGGCCGTAACTCCGTCAACATCATAATCCGCCACAATTACCAGGGACGACCTTGAGCTCATCGTCTCTGCAAAAATTCTTACCGCCCTGTTCATCTCCTTAAAGAGAAATGGTGAAGGCAGGCTTTCCAGGGTTGGCTGCATAAAGGCCCTGATTTTATCGGCAGTCAAGAGTTGCCGTTGTCCCAATAATTTAACCTGCCACTGCGGTATATTCAGGTCTTGTGCCAGTGCCGGTATTTCAGCGCCATCCTGACCAAGGGAGCTGAAGCGCCACTTCTGCCGCTTATAACTAGGCTCATACTTCAATGTTTCTGCCTGCCAATTGTTCGGTATTATTCAAAAAATCATCTACCATAGTAAAAATTTCATCTTGTTTATCGGGGGGCAGCCAAATTATCTCCTTATCGGCTTTAAACCAGGTAAGCTGCCTTTTAGCGTAACGCCGAGTATCCCGGGCCAATAATTCCAGGGCCTCCTGCCATGACCAGGTATGATTTATAAAATTTACCATATGCCGATACCCCAGAGACTGCATCGATTTTAGAGCCGCAGTAAATCCCATGGCAAGGAGCCCTTCCACTTCGGCTAGCAATCCCTGCTCAATCATTATCCCTACCCGCTGATTGATCCGTTGGTAGAGTTCATCACGCGCCCTGGTCAGAGCAATCTTCAAAATTCTTTTCCGGGGCGCGGCGGCCTGCCGGTTCCTGTGCGCGGCAATAAAACTTGCCCAGGTTTTGCCCGTAGTCCGGTATATCTCCAAGGCCCTGGTTATACGGTAAGTATCATTGGCATGAATTCGGGCGGCGCTTTCCGGATCGCTTTGTTTTAGCTCTTCATAGAGCTGCCGGCAACCGCCGTCCGCCGCGAGCCGGGACTGAATATCGGCCCGCACGCTTTGCTCGATTTCCGGCATGGAGAATATACCATCCTGTAACGCCGTAAAATATAGCCCGGTGCCGCCCGTGAGAAGAGGCACCCTGCCCCGCCCCCTGATTTCGCTGATGGCTCGCCGACAATCACGGACAAAACGAGCCGCATTGTATTGGCCGTCCGGTTTTATATAGTCAATGAGATGATGGCGCACCCTGGCCCGTTCAGCCCGGCCCGGTTTGGCGGTGCCGATATCCATATATTGGTAAATCTGCATAGAGTCAACGCCAATGATTTCACAATTAAAGCGCTCAGCAATATGCAGGGCAATTTCTGTTTTGCCTATGGCGGTTGGTCCGGCTAAAAAAATAAGCGGTTCTGCGAAGATATCATTCATGGTGTTACTCTTACCTTAACTTTCCGGGTTGGTAAACGATCCGGGGACTGAGCCGGGAGGGAAAATTCAATCCGTCTCCCGGTCTGCTATAACAAATTTATACCTGTTCGGCTACCAGAACCGCAGGCAAGTGGCGGTCTCGGCAGGGGTCCGGCAGGGGTCCTCATCTTGACCTTTATTATTTCTTGTATTAATGTCAGCAGTCATGTTCATGGCTTTGACGGCCAGCTCTTTCGCGGCAGATTCAAATCCATACTCGTTGAGGAAGACGATTATCTTCTCGAGCTGGTTCGTTATATCCATCGGAACCCGCTAAGGGCCGGCATGGTTGATAATTTGGCTGACTATGCCTGGAGCAGTTACCGCGGTTATCTGTCAAGGGCAAAGGCCTGGGACTGGCTTCATAAAGATTTCATCCTTGGCATGCTGGCAACTGACAAAAGAAAATGGCGCCAGGCATATCTTCGATTTATGGGCCAGGATGATACAGATGAGTTTCTTGGCATTTTTGAACGAAAAAAATTGCCCGCCATGTTGGGCAGTGAAACCTTTATCTCCTGGGCCAAAGAAGCTTTTTTTACAGGGGAAAAAGATCGGCAGATTCCAGAATCTATACAACTCGCCCCTGACATGGAGAAAATAAAAAGAGAGGTCTGCCAGGCTTATGGAGTAGAAGAGAAAGATATATTAACAGCTCAACGCGGCAGAATAAATGAACCAAGAAATGTTGCAATCTATCTCTGCCGGACGCTGCGCCATGATACCCTTATGGAACTTGGCAGGGAATTTGGGATGACCGGATACAGCCCGGCCGGCAGCGCAGTTGAACGAGTAAAGAAGAGACTGGTCAAGAACAAAAAGCTCCAAAAGAAGATCGAGATAATCAAAAAGTCATTGCTGAGTTTAACGGCCACTCGTACTCTCAGGAAAACAAGCAATGCAAGAGAGCGGGCGAATTAGCTTCCGGACCCCTCTAAAGTATAAATAACACTAAAGGCGCCACGGATTCAAGTTAGCTTTTAATAAAGCCGTCTCAAGCAAGGAGGTGTGTGATGTCGAAACAAGTTATACTTAACCAGGATGAATGTATAGGCTGCCAAAGTTGTATGGAAATATGTCCAGAGGTCTTTGGCTTTAATGAAGAAGCGGAAAAGGCTTATGTTATTGATCAAGACGGGGGCGATGCCGACTGCGCTGAGGAAGCTGCCGCCTCTTGCCCCGCAGAGTGCATAACAGTCGAATAAGCTTGGTGGTTTAGTAACTATTCCAATCTTCCGCATCACAGTGCGTTCTCGAAAGCCACGAAAGCCACGCCGGGCGGCGGGTGATTTTTTACTGGGTCATCAAAGGGGTCAAAAGGGGTCAGGGGTCCATCTTGACCTTTATTGCTTTTTATATTACTGCTAGCAATTATGAGCAAACCATTACGAATAGAATATCCTGGCATCTGGTATAAATGAATTCGGCCACCTCATCATAACAATACCGGGAACAAAAAGTTGTATCCCCCGCCACCGTCTATAATTTTTTGGTACATTTTTCCATGGTAAAGGAGTATAGAAAGCAGCCACACAAATTTAAAATAAAACCAGGAGAAGAAAATGCCGGCAAGAATTTATAATTTTAGTCCTGGGCCAGCCACCCTGCCCCAGGAAGTATTGGCTCAGGCCGCCAGAGATATTGTCAATTTTCAGGATAAAGGTATTGGTCTCATCGAGTTAAGCCATCGCAGCAAGGAGTTTATGGCCGTTGCCCAGGAAACTGAAGATTTGCTGCGTGAGTTAATGAATATTCCCGATAACTATAAGGTACTGTTTCTGCAGGGCGGCGCCTCCAGTCAATTTGCCATGATTCCGATGAATCTTTTGCGGCAGGGACGGACGGCCACATATCTAAACACCGGCACCTGGTCAAAAAAGGCCGTCAAGGAGGCAAAATTATTTGGCGATGTGGATCTGGCCTTTGACAGTTCTAGCACCACCTTTGACTGTGTACCACAGGATAATAATTTTCATAGCGCTGACGGCTCAGAGTATCTCTATTTTGTCTCTAATAATACCATTTACGGCACCCAGTTCAGAAATTTTCCAGAAACCGGAACGAACTTAATCTGCGATATGTCATCGGATATTTTAAGCCGTGAATTGGATGTCTCCCAATTTGCCCTGATCTTCGCCGGTGCTCAAAAGAATATGGGACCTGCCGGTTGCGCCGTGGTAATTATCAGGGATGATCTCTTGGCCGGATGCCCGGACTCCGTGCCAACGATGTTCCGTTATCAGACCCACGCCGATAAAGGCTCGATGTTCAATACCCCGCCATGCTTCGCCATCTATGCCATTGGCCTAGTTCTAAAATGGCTGCGCGACCAGGGTGGTGTTGCCGCGATAGCGGAGCTAAACTGCAAAAAGGCCGCTCTGATTTATGACATGATTGATTCAACGGAATTTTACCGTGGTCATGCCCAGGTTTCATCGCGCTCCACCATGAATATCACCTTCAACCTGCCCTCTCCAGAATTAGAAGCCAAATTCACTGGTGAAGCCACAGAGCAGGGCCTGGACGGACTGAAAGGCCATCGCTCCATTGGCGGAATAAGGGCATCAATTTATAACGCCTTCCCCTATGAGGGAGTAGAAAAACTGGTTAATTTCATGAAGGACTTTGAGAAACAAAACAGCTGATCTATCTGCTCTGATTTAGGCCTCAACTGGTCATTCCCGTGTGTTTTGCGGGAATGACCATAGCTCTCATTGCCCCATTCACTTCATTCCGCCTCTCAACGAAAATTTCCGATTTTTCACGGAAACCATTAAAGTGTTTTCGCCCACAGCCTGTCTCGGCATTGCTTTCTTCGATTTGGTTAAATACTTTTTACCTATAATCCGGACTGCCTGTGGCCTTATAGCCGCAATTTTATTGTGTTTTTTTTACCACACTAGCTGAGCAGCCGAAGACCGGCCGGCCCAAGAGCCGCGTTTGCTATTAGTTAACTTATTGATAATACGCAGCTAACCAACATGTTGGCGCCGACAATTTAGTCTTAGCTATTTGTTGGCCCAATATTTGCTTAACTTCTAGAAGCAATACCATTGGTTACAAGTAACTTTTGGATTTAACGGGTTTGATATTAATTCCGGCATATGCCGGCTCTGGAGTAAAATAATAATATGGAAGCTTTGCAACATACACTAAAAAAATCGGTAAGTTTCAAGGGGATCGGCCTGCATTCCGGCTACCCGGTGAATTTAACGGTAAGACCGGCCGAGGCCAATCACGGTATCCGTTTCAAAATATCCGGCAGCGATCATTCCATGCCGGCATTTTTCGACCGTATAGTTGATACGAGCTTAGCCACCACCATTGCCGAAAAGGACATGATCTTTTCGACCACCGAACATCTCCTGGGGGCATTAACCGGCCTGGGTATTGACAACGCCCTAGTGGAGCTGAATGCCCCTGAACTGCCCATTATGGACGGCAGCGCCGAGTCATTCGTCAACGATTTACAAAAAGTCCGCCGGAAGGCACAAAACTCAAAACGCCAGTTTATTAAGATCACCGAAGAGATCCAATATACTGATGGTGACAAGTTGGTCAGAGTACTGCCCCATGACGGCCTGCGGCTTACCTGCAAAATTGATTTTAAGCATAGCCTGATTCAAAACCAGAGTTACAGTATTGAGGTATCGCCGGAGACTTTCAGTAAAGAGATTGCTTCGGCCAGAACATTCGGTTTTCTGGATCAGGTTGAGAAATTACAGCAAAGCGGCTACGCCTTGGGCGGTTCTCTGGATAATGCCGTGGTCGTAGATAGAAACGGGGTGATGAATGAAGGCGGCCTGCGCTTTGAAGATGAATTCGCCCGGCATAAGATCCTTGATCTTTTGGGAGATATTACCCTCCTCGGCTGCCCGGTTCTGGGACATATTATCGCCAGTAAATCCGGCCACGGTCAGCATTTTGGCCTGATGCGGGAGATTTTATCGCATCCTGATTGCTGGCAGCTTGTTGAATTACAGGAAACAGCAGAAAGCGGCATCATGGAAAAATTGGTAAACACCACCAGATACGCCGGCAACAAATTAAAACCGTTCCTGACACCGCAGGCTGGTTTTGCCGATGCGGCCTGTACTGCTGCCGCCTGACTTTCACACTTTAGGTTAATTACCAAGGCCCGCAAGAAGATTATTCTTGCGGGCCTTTTTTTTTGTCAGCAGAAATTATGACGTGTATTGTCACTGACAAAATGATATACAGCAACAGGGAACAATAGAGAAAAATTACCAGTTTCAGGAGAATAAAATGAGCAAGATAGGATTTGTCGGTGGCGGCCGAATGGGTGAGGCCCTGATTAAGGGAATCAGCAGGGCCGACCTATACAGCGCAGAGCAGATAATGGCGGCAGATCCCGCTGAAGCACAGCGGCAGACACTGCACAAGCAATATGGTATTGCCACCTTTGCTGAAGCCCGCGATATGGTAGGGGAATGCGATATTATTATTTTGGCAGTCAAACCCCAAATTATGGGACTGGTTCTGGACAGCCTGCGGGATGTTGTTGCCGACAAACATCTGGTTATTTCTATTGCCGCCGGCATCACCTTAAATTTTTTGGAGTCAAAACTTGCCGACAATGGCTGCCGTTTTATCCGGGTTATGCCCAATACCCCCGCTTTAATTCAGGAAGGTGCAACAGCCATAAGCCCCGGCCTTCGGGCTGATGATGACGATATGGCGAAGGCCCTGGCTATCTTTGAAGCAGTGGGGCAAGCGGTCATTCTCCCAGAGATTTACCTGGACGCGGTAACCGGTCTCAGCGGTTCTGGACCGGCCTATGTCTTCAGCTTTATCGAGGGTTTGATTGATGCCGGGGTAAAAGTGGGACTGGCCAGAGATGCCGCCCAGACCCTGGTTTTACAAACCGTTCTGGGGTCAGTAAAACTGGCTATGGCAAGTAATGAGCATCCCGCTAAGCTCAGGGCCATGGTCACTTCACCTGGCGGCACCACCATTGCCGGTCTCCACGAGATGGAAAGAGCCGGTTTTCAGGGCATAATTATGGATGCTGTTGAAGCCGCCACCAATCGTTCCAAAGAATTGGGTAAGGGCTGAGACCCTAGTGAAAACGACAAGTAACAGGCAAAGCAGCCGCAAATTACAACTTAAAAAAACCGGCATTATTCTGCGCCAGGGTTCAGAGGAACCGGGAGAAATTGCCACAGAACTACGAGACTGGTTTGCCCAAAAAGCCATTAAGGTCGTGATTGATGAGGTTCAGCCTGGGCTTGATCTGCTCATCATCCTTGGCGGTGACGGCACCCTCCTGCATGTGGCTGAGCAGGCCAGTTATTATGATATTCCGGTACTGGGTATTAATCTTGGCGACCTGGGTTTTTTAACCGAGGTGGGCAGGGAAGACAGATATGAGGCGCTCAACGCCATCTTGAACGGCGAATTCACCATTGAAAAGCGCATGCTCTTAAAGGCGCGCCTCTTATCCGGCAGCCATAAGTCCGCTTGGCGTTACGCCTTAAATGATGTGGTAATCAGCAAGGGTAATATTGACCGGCTCATCCAATTAAAGGCATGGGCCGATGACGATTATATAACCACCTACAGAGCTGATGGTTTAATCTTTGCCACCCCAACCGGCACCACGGCCTATAATTTATCAGCCGGCGGGCCAATCGTCCATCCCTCTCTTGACTCTATTCTAGTAACCCCCATTTGCCCGTTTATGCTGGACAGCCGCCCGGTGCTGTTGTCACCCAAAACCCGCTTAATTACCCGCCTGATTGCCGGCCAGGGCCGTGACATCAAGGTTATGGTTGACGGCCAGTTGGCCTGGGATATCCAGGGGAATGACACCTTAGAGATTCGCGCCTCAGATAATCACTTAAAGCTCATTGGTTCCCCGAAAAAAGGGTATTTCGATATACTACGCAATAAACTGAATTGGGGAAGCTCGACTCCCGGCAAATAATAACTGGCCGCGCACCAGGCTTTCTCGAAACATATGCAGCAGGGCCGGCATGGCATATTAGGTTGACAAGCAAAACTCATTATATTAGCCATAGAGTTCAGGTAGAGTTTATTCTACGGTCTTCGAGACTGTTCCGCATTCGCATACGATCGTTGTCGTACCGCTGCGTCACTATTATTTTATGATGAGGGGGACTTTCATGAAAGAAGTGAAATTAGTCAGGAATATAGGTTTATTTGGTCACAGTAAATGTGGCAAAACCACTCTGGCCGAGGCTATGTTGTTTACCGCCGGGAAAATATCCAGGTTGGGCCAGGTTGATAATGGCACCTCCAATATGGATTTTGAGGCGGAGGAAATTTCTCATAAAATGAGTATCAATACGGCATTTCATCATCTGCCCTGGAATAAGCATGAAGTGTATCTCAGCGATACCCCCGGTGACGAAAATTTTTTAAATGATGCCATGTTTACCGCGCAGGTTGTCGATGGCGCAATTTTTACCATTGGCGCGGTGTTGGGCATCAAAACTCAAACTGAAAAGATTGCCGGTTTTGTTTTAACCAACCATATTCCCACCCTTATCTTCATTAATAAAATGAACCGGGAACGCGCCGATTTTGCCAAAACGGTTGCGGATATTACGGCCAATCTGGCCTTTAAACCCGTTGTTATTCAACTGCCCATCGGCGCGGAGGATAAATTTAGAGGCGTTATTGATCTCATCAGGCAGCAGGCCTATATCTTTGATGACAAAGGGCAAATGAGCGAAGCTGAGATCCCTCACGATATGGCAGAGGAGGCAGCGGCATATCGTGAGACGCTGATGGAGGCGGTGGCCGAAACAGATGATAATTTAATCGAGACCTTTCTTGAGGAAGGGGAATTAAGTAAAACCGAGCTGCAACAAGGGCTTATCAAGGCGGTGAGATCAGCAAAACTCCAACCCATAATGACAGGTGCCGCAAATATTATGTCCGCCGAGCTGTTCCTGAATGCCATAACTGATTTACTTCCATCCCCGGCAGACAGAGAACCACGCGCCGGGATCAATCCCAAAAATGACGAGATCGTTGAATTTCCAGCCAGTATCGAGGCCCCATTCTCCGCCCTGGTATTTAAAACCATGGCCGATCCCTATGCCGGACGGCTTAGTATATTCAGGGTAATATCCGGTACCCTTGCTGGAGATTCATTCCATAACGCCGGCAAGGATAAAAACGAAAAATTTAGCCAGCTTCTGGTGCCGGAGGGTAAGAACAATAAACCCGTAGATGAGGTTGGTCCCGGCATGATAGCGGCGGTGGCGAAGCTGAAATATACCACCACCGGCGACACCATCTGCGAGCCGGGAAACCCGGTCATCTTTGAGCTGCCCAAGGCTATCAGGCCGTCCCTTTCCTACGCCGTAACCGCCGGCAAAAAAGATGATGAGGATAAGCTCTTTTCGTCAATCAGCAAGATGTTGGAGGAAGATCCAACCCTGCGCATGACCAGAGACGCGGAGACCAATGAAACAATTATTTCCGGTACGGGTAAAAATCATCTGCAAATAACCTGCGAGAAGATAAAACGTAAATTCGGGGTTGAAATGAACCTGGAATTACCCAAAATCCCGTATAAGGAGACCATCAGCGGTAAAACGAAGGTGCAGTACAAACATAAAAAGCAGTCAGGCGGCCGGGGGCAATATGCCGATTGTTGGCTAGAGATTGAACCCCAGTCCAGAGGAAAAGGTTACGAGTTTAAAGATTGTATTGTTGGCGGGGTTATTCCGAAACAGTATATCCCTGCCGTTGACAAAGGGATTCAGGAGGCCATGGCCAAGGGTGTCCTCGCTAGTTACCCAATGGTGGACATCAGTATACGCCTCGTTGACGGCTCGTTTCATAATGTTGATTCATCGGAGATGGCCTTTAAAATTGCCGGTTCCATGGCTCTTAAAAAGGGAACTATGGAGGCCGGACCACTGCTGCTAGAACCTATAATGCGGATCAATATAACAATTCCAGAAGATAAGGTCGGTGATATAATCGGCGACCTTAACAGCCGGCGGGGCAAAGTTATGGGAATGGCATCAGATACAATGGGCGAGGTAATAAACGCCGAGGTGCCAATGGCGGAAATTCTGGAGTATGGCCCGGAGCTAGCGGCACTTACCAGAGGGTTAGGATTTTTTGCCAGCGAATTTTCGCATTACAAGAAGGTTCCTGCCCAGATCAGCGAAAAGATAATCTCCAAGGTTGGGGAATGAGCGCCGAAGTTGTCTATAACTGTGGCATTCTTACCCTGAGCGATAAAGGGTCAAGGGGTGAAAGAGACGACACCAGCGGCGCCAACCTTCAGAAAATTATGCGGGCGGCCGGTTTCAAAATAATGGCTTACGAGGTAATCCCCGACAAACTGGAACTGATTGCCGATAAACTGACTACCTGGGCGGACAGCAGGGGACTGGATATTATCATTACCACGGGCGGCACGGGAGTCAGCCCTTCTGACGTTACACCCGAGGCAACGGCTAAAGTGATCGACCGTGAACTGCCGGGAATCAGCGAGGCCATGCGTGCGGCCAGCCTGGAAATAACCCCGCACGCCATGCTGTCCAGGGGTAAAAGCGGCATTCGCGGTACCTGCCTGATTATCAACCTGCCCGGCAGCAAAAAGGCGGCCGAGGAGAATATCGCTACCGTCATGGCATGCCTGCCCCATGCCATTTATAAGATCAAAGGCGGCATGGCTGACTGCGGGGAACACAAAGCAGACTAACCACCCTACTCCGTAATTTTGACTGCGGGCTTTCCTCCGCTTTTACGGGCCGCGATCTCACCGATAACGTAGGCCGTTTCGCCCAGAGCCTCTAGCTGCATAATAACATCGTCAGCCGTTTTACTGCCGACAATCATAAGCATCCCTATACCGCAATTGAAGGTACGGTACATATCCGCGTTGCTTAGTTTGCCAGACTTTTGCAGAAAATCAAAGACCGGCATCACCGGCCAGGCCCCACGATCAATTACCGCCCTGCATCCCTGTGGCAAAACGCGAGGTACATTATCGATAAAACCGCCGCCGGTGTTATGCACTAGCCCGCCAACCTTAAAATTCTTAATCACATTCAAGACGCTCTCGGTGTAGATACGAGTGGGGCGGAGAAGCTCTTCGCCCAGGGTACACCCCAGATCATCGACATAATCACCCACCTTGAGGCCTAATTCCTCGAAGCATATCTGCCGCACCAGTGAATAACCATTACTATGCACCCCGCTAGCGGCCAAACCAATAATTTTATCACCTACCCTGATTGTCGAGCCATCAATAATGTTGTCGCGTTCGCATACCCCCACCGTAAAGCCTGCCAAGTCGTAGGTCCCCGGCGCGTACAGGCCTGGCATTTCGGCAGTCTCGCCACCGATTAACGAACAATTGGAAATCTCACAGCCCCTGGCAATGCCCTTGACAACATCAGCGGCCTGCGCCACATCAAGGGCGCCCACGGCAAAATAATCCAGAAAAAACAAAGGGCTAGCACCGGAGACGATAACATCATTAACGCACATAGCCACCAGATCGATGCCAATGGTGTCGTGTTTTTGGCAAAGCTCCGCGATCTTCAGCTTGGTGCCGACGCCATCGGTTGAAGAGACCATAACGGGGTCTGCATACCGGCCGCTGCCAAGGGCAAACAAACCGCCAAAACCGCCGATACCGGTCAGTACCCCACGTTTAAAAGTCGCCGCCACCATGGGTTTAATGGTTTCAACAAATGAATTGGCCTTGTCTATATCGACTCCGGCCCCGGCATATCGGGATTTCTTTTCAGTCATGTTTTATATGGTCTGGTATTAGATTTTATCTGCTTGAGAATCGTTATAATCGCCTAGCGAGAATGTACTATTCAGGAAGCCCCAGGCGGGACAACTCTTTTAATCTTACCGGGGTAAAAAGTCAATTATTATTGTCGCCGTAGACGCCAAAATCCCGGATCGGGAATTATATATGGGAATCGTAAATATCCCTGAATATATCCAAGGATCTTTTGAAGGCCGACAGGACATCGGGATCAAAATGAGCCGCCATGGTACGACCATCACCTTCGGTAATTATTGATACCACCTTGTCATGGTCAAAGGCGGGTTTATATGGCCTTTTGCTGCGCAGAGCATCGTATTGATCCGTTATATTCATAATCCTGGCCGTGAGCGGTATCGCCTCACCCTTCAGCCCCTGGGGATAACCACTGCCGTCCCAGCGTTCATGGTGGCAACCGGCAATATCAACCGCCATGCGTAAGTACGGGGAAACGGAGCCGGCAAGGATCTGGGCGCCAATAGCGGCGTGGGTCTTCATAATCAGCCATTCAGCGTCATCGAGGGGGCCTTTTTTGAGCAATATGGCATCCGGAATTGCCACCTTGCCGATATCGTGCATGGGTGAGGCATAAAAAATATTCTCGGCAAATTCCCGCCCCAACCCCATGCGCATGGCAAGTTCCCTGGTGCAATAACTTATACGCTTGATATGGGCACCGGTGTCTTCATCCTTGAACTCCGAGGTCAGAACCAGGCGGCGCACCGTCTCCACATAACCGTCCCGTAACTGCCGGGTCTTTTCCGCCACCATTTCTTCAAGATGTTCCTGGTAGCGGTGTAGATTGATATGAACCTTTATCCTGGCGATAACAACCGCCGGGTTGATCGGCTTGGTGATATAGTCCACCGCCCCGAGTTCCAACCCCCTAGTCTCGTCCTCAGCTTCAATCTTGGCGGTCACAAAGAGTACGGGAATGGCGGCGATATTTTTGTCGGCCTTAAGGCGGCGGCAGACCTCATAACCATCCATTTCAGGCATCATGATGTCCAGTAAAATCAGATCCGGTTTGATTTGCGGCACCAACCTGAGCGCCTCCGCGCCGTTATTAGCCGCATAGATATCATAATCCGCCTTAAGCAGATCATTTAACACCCTTATATTGAACGGGGTATCATCAACGATTAGTATTTTCAGATGTTCCCGCATTATCCTTAATCCTTGCAAATAACTCTCTGGCGGTCTTAAAATCAAAATTACCCAGAGCCTTGGCCATCTCCCCGGTTTCCTGCGGCCATTCGGCCGTCATAGTCCCTTTTAATGACTCAAATAATTGGCCGGCGGCCATTGAATTCGAGGCCAACAATTTATCCAATTTCTCTAAATACTCGGACATTGGGAGGGTAATATCAGCCACCATCTTAACTTCTGCCTTGTCAAGCGGGCGGCTATCAGCCGAATTTTCCCGCTTTATCACCGCCGTCAGTTTCCCAATTTCCCGGTCAACTGCCGCCAATTGACCACTGATGTCCTCCTCTCTTTTACTCATGGCATTTTCCAATTTTGCCGCCATCTCCTGTAATTGCCCCGCACCAATGGTGCCGGCTATGCCCTTCAGGGTGTGAGCAAGTCTCCCGGCGGTCTCGTAATCATCCTCCGCCAGGATCTGCCTCAACCGAGCGGCAAAATCGGCGTAGTCTCCGGCAAAATCAGCCAGGAGGCCAAAATAAAACTCCCGATCATTACCAACCTGCTTTATTCCCCTTACCATATCAAGAACAAGCAATTTCCCGCCGCCGCCCTGCCCACTGCCATAAATCTTCGGTATATGCCGCCCCTTACCCGTAAACCAACGCCCCAGGCAGAGGTATAATTCATCGGGAGCAAAGGGCTTGTTGATATGATCATTCATCCCCGCTGCCATACTTTTCTGCCGGTCTTCAGCCATGGCGTTGGCGCTCATGGCCACAATGGGCAGCTTGGTGAAATCACCGCCCAGGTTACGAATAGCTCTGGTGGCGGTGAGACCGTCCATTACCGGCATCTTAATATCCATCAGCACCAGATCAAAATGTTTGTCCCGCACCAAATCTATGGCTTCCCGGCCGTTTGCCGCAATTTCGACCTCAACCCCGGCCTGTTTTAGTACCTCGGCGGCAACCTGCTGATTAAGCACACTATCATCAACAAGAAGGACGCGCGCACCGCTAAAATCCACATTTTTACCGGTATCACTGGCCACCGCCCCTTCATCGGCATAACCAAATACTGTCATAATGGCGCGACTCAATGCCGCCGCCGTAAATGGTTTTGCCACAACACCGGCCATTGGGTTTTTAGCGACAATTTCTGCGGCCGCCGCGACATCAGTAGCCGCAGCGATAATAACGGCATGGATCTGAGCCATTTGGGGTGAAGCACATATTTTTGCCTGCCTCTTCCAATTGTCATCTATAGATCTTCTAAAGTCAACCACCATAAGTTCAAAAGGCTTCTTGGCACCCGAAGCTGCCTGGATTATCTCGCAGGCGTCCTGGCAGTCAGACACAGTGCTAGTGTCAAGTCCAAAAGATGTCAGCAATTTGTGGAGCCTGTCTCTGATTTTTTTATGGCCGTCAACCACCAGGGTCTTCATTCCACGCAGATTAAGAGGCAGAAACGCCGTGTCCTGCGGGATACTGTCTGCCCGAAATCCCAACTTCAGGGTAAAGAAAAATTTTGTTCCCCGGCCATAGACGCTTTCAACCTGCAGCCTGCCGCCCATCATCCCCACTAGCTGCTGACAAATAGCAAGTCCCAGACCACTGCCGCCGTATTGTCTGGTGGTTGAGACATCGGCTTGCACAAATTTTTGAAATATAGTGACCAACGCCTCCTCTTTTATACCGATGCCGCTGTCGGCCACAGCGCACTCCAGGACTAAATGTTTATCGTGGGTCAGGACGCGGGCCGAAATGTCGATCTCGCCCCGCTTGGTAAATTTTGCGGCGTTGGAGAGAAGATTATTGAACACCTGGGCCAAACGCACCGGATCACCAAGCAAAACGCCGGGAATATCTGGGGCGATATCCACAAGAAGTTCAACCCCGCCAGCCGCTATCTTGTCAGCCGATTGGGCAATCACTTTATCAATCAGAGCGTTAAAGTTAAACTCCGTCTCTTCCAACTCCAACCTGCCGGACTCAATTTTAGCGATATCCAGAACATCATTAATGAGATCAAGAAGCGATTGGGATGATATTTGAATTTTCTCAAGATAATCCCGCTGCTGCGGGGTAAGACCTGTCTGTATGGCCAGATAGGTCATGCCGATAATCGCATTCATGGGGGTACGGATTTCGTGGCTCATATTGGCCAGGAAATCGCTCTTGGCTTGACTGGCGGCCATGACTCTGGCGCTGCTCTTTTCAAGATCCTCCAACATATTGAGCATAGCCCTCCGCATATTATTTAATTCGATAATTTGTTTATTGGCCCTCTTCTCCGCCTTTTTTCTGGCGGAAATATCCTCTTTTATGATGACGAAATGACTAATCTCATCCCGGCTGCTAAAGACCGGGGCCGCAAGTTTATTTACCCAGAATCGCCGACCGTCCCTGGCCGTATTGCGTAACTCACCCCGCCAGGTACCTCCAGATAAAAGGGTATTACGCATCGCCTCATTTAGAGTGTCATTCTCGCCGCCAATAAGGCTCAGATCATTACCCTTAACCTCTCCGGCGCTATACCCCGTCATCTGGCTGAAGGCCGGATTAACATATTCAATTACCCCCTTGTTGTCGGTAATGATCACCGCCACCGGACTTTGCCTTATGGCGCCGCTCAACACACGCAGCTCCCTGTTCGCGTCTTGAAGCTCTGAGGTACGGGCAGCCACCTTCTCGTCCATCTCCCGGCTGAACCCGGAAAGGCCGGCGGCCATCGCGTTGAATGAAACAGCCAGCTGCCCCAATTCGTCACGGCTCTGTGGCTCAAGACGACAATCAAAATCGCCGGCGGCAATTCGCCGGGCTCCGTTCCGCAGATCTTCCAGGGGAATAATTAATTGACGACTGATAAAAATGGCGATTAGAACAATAACAAGAAGGGACAAAGAGAGCAGCATAAGGGTAAATCTCTTGAACCTGATAATGGCGGCAAAGGCCTCCGCCTGATCAATTTTAACCACCATCCCCCAATGTCGTTCCGGCAGATAGCGCCAGGCGCAGATAACTGGCACCCGGCGGTAATCAAGGGCCAGACCGGAGCCGATGCGGCCCCTCACCGCCTCCTGAATTGGCCGGCCGTTTATGTCATGAAATTTAATCACCCTTTTGTAGGCGGCCTCTGGATCGTGGCGCAGAGGATTCAATACCAGAGCCCCATGTTGATCCAACCGGGCCAGGACGGTTTCCCCGCTGCGTCCCAGACCGCTAGTATCCTGAAGCAAACGATCGAAGTCCTGTATATTGATCTCAGAGATAATAACGCCAATGAACTTTCCGGCCCAATTAATAGAACTGCTAAGATATAACGTGCGGCCGTGTTCCGGTCGTTTGTCATAATAGATCGGGGAGATGTAAATGCCATGCCGGTCTTTGCTTATAAGTCCTTGCCGGATAAAAGGCCGGCCGACTTCGTCCTTGTAATGAACGGGATTGCTACTGTAGATTACCACGCCATGAGAGTTGGTCAGCATAATATCCCGGACTGCGGTTACCTGCGTAAAGGGGCGGAACTCATCATCAAGCGTTGCACGGGATTTGGCGGCGGCAGCTCCCATATGGCGAGTTATCCGGTTCAGGTCAATGACCTGACGGATGACAAGGTCGTCATCCCGGAGTTCACGCAGATTCTGTTGGAGTGTTTTAAAATATGTTCTAATATGACCGATCTTATTATCAGCAATGATGTTCAGGGTGACAAATTGATCTTTTTCCAATTCGTGTTGGGCAAAGTTAAAGAATAACCGGTAAACAAACATGGAGGGTATGAGAACCAGAACCAGAAAGGTGAGAAACATCTTGGTGCGTATTTTCATGGTTTATGATCCCGCTGTATTGTAGCGTACCTCATGACCGGCCTTAACCAGGAGCCGATTAATTTCCTTCTTCAGATCCAACATGGCCAATTCCCGCCCTACGGCCAGGCGGTTAAATTTTTCCAATTCCTCCATCTGGCGGCGCAATTCCGCCTCCCTTTCCCGTAATTCCTGGCTGCGCTCCGTTACCAATTCCTCCAGGTGCTCTTGGTGGGCCTTAAGCTCCATCTGCAATCCCTGCCGCTCAGTAATGTCCCGAATTGAGGCAATGACATAGACCCCCTGCTCCGTCTGTACCTGGCTTAAAACGGTCTCAATGGCAAATTCGCTGCCATCCCGGCGGAGTCCCCAACGGTTATTTGAGCCACAACTCATGGGGCCGCGATGCATATCCATAATAAACCCGGCCCGATACTGGGGATGCTTCCCGGCAAAACGCCTGGGGATGAGCATTTCTACCTTCTGCCCCAGAAGCTCCCTGCGCTCATAGCCAAAAAGTCTTTCTATCTGCCTGTTGGCCAACAATATCTTACCACTCACATCAACGAATATTATGCCATCTGGTGAAGATTCCAACATCAGTTCAAACTTCTGCTCATCTATTTTAATTTTCTCTTTGGCCAAATGATACTGGATAACCACTGCCGCCGTTTGGGTTACCTGCAACAGGGCATTCTCTATATGAGGCAAACGTCTGGTGCCATCTCTGACATAAAAGGTGAAGACACCCAACAGCTCTCCGGTGGCCCTCTTCATGGGGACACAATAATGACCGTGATCACATATCCCCTCATATGTATTTTCGTGCCGCGCATCGATGTGCCCGGCAAAAATCACCTGGCCGCTTTGCACCGCCCGGCCGCAGAGGCAGGTGCCAAAGGGGACATTAGCACAGGTGACGAGCAGAGATTTCTCCAAATTATACTCTGCCATAAGCTCCAGGGACTTGTCTTTATTAGCCAGGAAAACCGCTCCCCTGGATTCCAGACCTAGCCAGCTTAACGCGGTCAAGCGCCGCATAAATTCAGGGAATATTTGCGCAAATTCCATATCGGCGAGAGAAATATGAAGCAGATCATTAATAATCTTATTTATTTTGACTTCATATCGATAGGCTATAACGGTCGTTCGTTCCCGGCAGATACGGCTCATTTTAGCCTCAAGCTCCTCTTTTTTGTAAGGCTTGGCGAGAAAATCCGTAGCCCCAGCCTTAATGACATCGACAAATGGGTACTTGTCACTATGACCGGTAATGGCGATACTGCTCGTGTCAGGATAGTTCTTGCGCAGATGCTGCAGAAGCTCAATGCCGTTCATCCCCGGCATTCCCATATCAGCGATAACCAGGTCGAAGTCCTGCCGTTGCAGCATATTCACCGCCTCCAGACTATTGGCAGCCACAGCGTGACTATAGCCCAGAGCAGACATAAAACTAGCCAACAGATTGATGATGGCCGGAGAGTCATCAACAAGGAGAACATGAGTAAAATTGAATTCTGTTTTCAGCGGATAATTATTGTCATGCATATTTTTTATCCTCCATTATTTCGCCCGCAGGGATGGTAGGCCTGGCGGTATCGCCTAGCCAATCATACCGGCTGTTTTACTTGCTATACATAATAGCTTTTCCCTATCCTTTTGGCCATAGATTCCCCAAGAAAAATTTTAAGCAAAAATAAATATTTTTTTGCAAATCCGGCCAAATTAAGCACCTTGAACGTGTGACCTGGATGACGATCAGGAAGCCATTTCTCATAGTTCGCATTTTTTAATCCGTTTAAGTTATTTTGAGTTGTTTTTTCTGCCACATTGTAGTACGGTGGATAGACCGTGATATTTCTGTATAAGCATAAAAGCCACGGAAAAACACAACCAACAGGACAACAAATGACAAGCTCAGAATTCCTTGCGGCCCGCAAACGCCTTGCCGTAACCCAAAAGAAAATAGCCGATCTTTTGGGAGTCTCCATTAAGGCTGTACACAGTTACGAACAAGGTTGGCGCCGAATTCCGGCCCATGTTGAGAGACAGATTTTTTTCCTGCTCTCCCGGCTTAACACCTATGAAAAAACGATTAAACCATGCTGGATTGTGAAGAAATGCCCAACAGAGCGTAAACTGAGATGCCCGGCCTGGGAATTCCAGGCCGGCAAGCTCTGTTGGTTTATTAACGGTACAATCTGTGAATGTGAGGCTCATGAAACGTGGCGAGATAAAATGGCCATCTGTCGGCGGTGTGTTGTTCTGGCAGATTTATTGGAAAAAGCAGGCATAAATATTGACACAGCGGATGATTAGTTTCCTTTTATGAGTTTTTGTATTGTCGATACTGCCGCTTTATTGTAAAAACATCCGAAGTAAGCTCGCCTGAAACTTAATAATCGGAGGACAATAAAATGGCCGCATCAAAATATGGCTTTAACACCCGTGCCCTGCACAGCGGTTATACCCCGGATCCCACCACCAGAGCCAGAGCCGTACCTATCTACCAAACCACGTCATACACCTTCGACAGCACCGAACAGGCGGCCAATCTATTTGCCCTGAAGGCGCCTGACTTCCCCGGAGAAATTTACAACCGTTTTACCAATCCGACCTATGAGGCGTTGGACGCACGCATAGCGAGTCTTGAAGGCGGATTGGCGGCGGCATCCCTGGCATCAGGCCAGTCCGCCACCTTCATGGCCCTGCTCACCATTGCCGGCACGGGTGACAATATTGTCGCCTCCAACTGCATATATGGCGGCACCTTCACCATGTTTGACCTCACCTTCCCGCAGAAATTCGGCATAAAAGTTAAGTTTGTCGATCCCGAACCGGAGAAGATCAGCCAGGCTATTGATGCGAACACCAAGGCCGTTTTCGCTGAGACCATCGGCAATCCCAAACTGAATGTCCTTGATATTTCCGGGGCGGCAAAGGCAGCCCACGCGGCGGGCATCCCCCTCATCATCGACAATACCTTCGCCACCCCTTTTTTATGCCGGCCCTTCGAGCATGGCGCCGATATCATTGTTCATTCCGCCACCAAGTGGATTGGCGGCCACGGCACCTCCATCGGCGGCCTGGTGGTGGATTCCGGCAAATTCAACTGGGACAACGGTAAATTCCCAGATCTGACGGAGGATGACCCATCCTATCGGGGCGGCCTTAATTATTTCAAGGAATTCGGGCAATTATCATATATTGTCAAATTAAAATCACGTTTTATCAGGGATCTGGGCCCCTGCATGAGTCCTTTTAATGCCTTTCTCTTTCTCCAGGGCTTGGAGACCCTGGCCCTGAGAATGGAGAGACATTGTCAAAATGCCGCTGCCGCTGCCGGCTTCCTTAAAAATCACCCCAAGGTCAGCCAGGTCATTTATCCCGGCCTGCCCGAACACGCCACCCATGCTCAGGCGGAAAAATATCTGCCAAATGGCGCGGGCGGCATGGTTGGATTCAACATAAAGGGCGGTCTGGCCGCCGGCAGGCGCTTCATCGAACACCTTAACCTCTTCTCCCACCTGGCAAATGTGGGCGATGCCAAGTCGCTGGCCATTCATCCGGCCAGCACCACCCACTCGCAGTTAAACAGAGAGCAACAATTGGCGGCCGGAGTATCGGAGGATTTTATCCGCTTGTCTATAGGTATTGAGAATATTGAAGATATTATTGCCGATCTGGATCAGGCGCTGCGGCAATGAAAGAAAATTCTGTGGGGCTGACCAGCACCAAATATTTTAAGCTCAAGGGGCCATTTACCCTGGAGAATCAAGAGCATTTGGACGATGTAACCATTGCCTACGAAACCTACGGCGAGCTTGATTCCGGTAAAAATAATGCCGTCCTAGTCTGCCACGCCCTCTCCGGCGATGCCCATGCCGCCGGTTTTCACGCCGGAGCCAATAAACCCGGTTGGTGGGAGATTATGATCGGCCCCGGCAAAGCCATTGATACCAATAAATATTTTGTCATCTGCACAAATATACTGGGCGGTTGTATGGGGACAACCGGCCCAGCCTCCATTAACAAAAAAACCGGCAAGCCCTATGGCTTGAGGTTCCCAGTCATTACCATTGGTGATATGGTCAACGCCCAGAAGGCCTTGTTGGATTCCTTGGCAATTACCAGACTGCTAACCGTGATCGGCGGATCTATCGGTGGTATGCAAGCCCTTGAATGGAGTGTCCGCTACCCCCAAATGGTATTCTCCGCCATTCCACTTGCCACAACCCAGAGGCATTCGGCCCTGGCAATCGCCTTTAACGAGGTGGCCAGACAATCGATAATGGCCGATCCCAATTGGCATAATGGCGACTATTACGAGGCTCAAAAACCGGATCTTGGCCTAGCTGTAGCTCGAATGGTGGGCCATATCACCTATCTGTCCGATGAGGCCATGCGTAATAAATTCGGCCGCCGTCTGCAAAATAAAAAAGACTTTTCCTTTAATTTCGATGCCGATTTTCAGGTTGAGAGTTATCTCCGTTATCAGGGGAAAAAATTTGTTGAACGGTTTGATGCCAATTCTTTTCTGTACATTACCAAGGCGGCGGACTATTTTGATTTAGCCCGCCAGCCGGTGAGCGACCCTAATAATTTAACCTTTGCCAATGCCGGGGCAAAATATTTGGTGGTGTCATTCACCTCCGACTGGCTCTATCCCACCAGAGAGTCAAAAACCATGGTCAAGGCCATGAAAAAAAATAGTCTTGATGTTAGTTTCTGTGAGATTACCGCGCCATGGGGCCACGATGCATTTTTATTGGAAAACAAACGTCTGGATACCCTGGTCAGCGGATTTTTAGTCAGGATGTCGCAGGAGATAACCGATGCGTTTTGACCTTGAAGTTATATCATCATGGATAAAGCCCGGTTCCAGGGTGCTTGATCTGGGATGCGGCACCGGTGATTTGCTCTATCACCTTAAAAATTTCCGAGATGTCAAGACCACCGGCATTGATTTTGAGGAGACCAATATCAGTCGTTGTGTTGACTTGGGTTTAAGTGTTATTCAGGGAGACATCAATGAGGAAGTTCAAGACTACGCCGATCATGCCTTCGACTATGTCATTTTAAGCCGCACCTTGCAACAGGTCTATGAACCGGGTAAATTACTCAAGGATTTGCTGCGGATAGGCGACAAGGTGGTGGTCAGCTTCCCCAACTTCAGCCATTGGAGCTGCCGATTGCAAATATTTTTGCAAGGCCGGACACCAACAACTAATCAGCTGCCGTATACATGGTACAACAGCCCGAATATCCGAGTCATAACCCTGAAAGACTTTCGGAGTTTTGTCAAAGATAGCGGGTTTAAAATTATAAAAGAGGCCGCCATCAATACCCAAAAAGAGGATCTGCATGGCAACGTAATTCATCTGCTGCCAAATCTGCGAGCCACCTACGGTATATTTTTAATTGGCCACTGAACAGGAGACAGGGGGCAAACCCCAGGGCGCTTGTAGGGCGTATTGAACAAACGACCAGGGCCTGACATTAGGCCGATACAATTGCTTAAATCGTACACCAATGGAATTATCCGGTTGCAATAAAGGCGGGCTTTACGCTACAATCCACCCCAATGCTGTTTCTCCTGCACCCCTTGCTCCTGAAACCGAGAGTTACTAATGAAGATAATAGCCCAACCAATATGCGTTGATGAAGAGGAGCAGATCAACAGCTTTTATGATGAAATTCCCCTGGTGGTCAATAACCTGCTGAAATTTTGGGACACCAGGAGTGGTTTTGAGCATCTGGAACCCGCCCCCATGCCCTCCCATGAAGCCGTAGTGCAGATCATCCACCAAGCCAGGGGTATTTTGTTTCCGGGGTATTTTACCACCACCAAACTGAACCGTGCCAACCTGGAATATTTTTTGGGACAGGAGACAACTAGCCTCTACACAAGCCTCAGTAAACAGATAATCCTGGCCATGCAGCATGACTGTTTCAGACGGAAATTACCATGCAGCCAATGCCGATCATACGGCCATAAGATTACGCTGAAATTCATTCAGTCTCTGCCTGATCTGGAAGTTATGCTCACCGCTGATATCAAGGCAACTCTAGCGGGGGATCCGGCCGCCAAGGGGGCCGATGAAGTAATTTTCAGCTATCCCGGTCTGCTGGCAATAACCATATATCGTATTTCCCACCTGTTACTGAAGTTAGGGGTACCCATCATTCCCCGCATAATGACCGAACACGCCCACAACCTCACCGGCATTGATATCCATCCAGGCGCCGTTATCGGCGAAAATTTCTTTATCGATCATGGCACCGGAGTTGTCATTGGCGAAACCACGGAAATTGGCCGGGGAGTACGCATCTACCAGGGCGTTACCCTGGGGGCCTTATCGTTGCCCCATAACGCCGGTGAACGATATCGCGACTGCAAAAGGCATCCTACCATTGAAGATGAGGTGATTATCTATGCCAACACCACCATTTTGGGCGGCGAAACCACCATCGGAGCCCGTTCAATTATTGGCGGCAATATCTGGATCACCGAGAGCATTGAGCCAGGCACAAAGGTTCTCTTAAAACGTCCGGAGTTGTCATATCTGGAGGATAAAAGAACAAATAAGGAGATATCATGACGATATTCACCAATATCCCCGCCTGCATTGGCAATACCCC